>DAOTWI010000943.1:0-4233 GCA_034436075.1 Roseiflexus sp. | reverse complement strand
ACGGCGCCGGTGGTCTCGACAGTCAGCGCGACGGTCTGGGTGATTTCCTGGTCCAGCCGGATGAGCAGATATTCGGGTTCAACAGTTGTGCGCAGACGAAGTGAGCGGGTGGTGACAACATTGACCGGCACATTATGCTCACCCGGGCCCCGTCCAGTCAGATCGACGAATGGACGCAGATCGCTGATGCGCACATTATTCAGCGTTTCATCGTCCGCCAGGACGGTCAGGTCAACTTCAGGGCGCTGAGCGCGCGGCAGACCTTCTTTATCGATCACAATCAGCCCTGGCGCCAGACCTTCGATGTCCACCGGGATATTTTCATACGCAATCGATCGATCAGGATTCTGGGTATACGATACAAATACCCACAGCGTGAATGCCAGGATCAATGCCAGCAGAAAACGCAGGACTGAGGTGTTCAGGAAATCCACGACCACGACCTTTCGGGCAGTTCAGTTCTTTGGCGCCTCGTCGAGCTGCACCTTGAGCAAACCTGCCAGCATGCTGCGCAGACGCGCCTCATTCAGGTAACTCACCATGCGCCCGTCGTGCACCAGCGAAATCGCCCCTGTCTCTTCAGAAACCACCACAGCGATGGCATCCGATTGTTCGGAGATGCCTTTCGCCGCACGATGGCGCGTGCCGAGGCGCCGCGGTCCGACGATATCTTCGCTGAGCGGAAGCACGACGTTGGCAGCCAGAATGCGATTGCCGCGCACAATGACCGCCATATCGTGCAGCGGTGCATTGGGATAGAAAATATTTAGCAGCAGCGGCACTGCCAGGCGCGCATCGAGGATGACACCGCGATCGGCGTACTCTTGCAGTCCCGTCTCGCGCTCGATCACCATCAACGCGCCGATGCCCTGCTGCGACAACTGTTGGGCGGCGCGCGAGACGCCGTTCACGGTGTCGATCAATTCTGAGCGATTGGCGCGCGAGAACGGGCGTCCCAGCAGGTCGTTGGTGCGCCCCAGGCTTTCCAGCGCGCGGCGCAGTTCGGGTTGAAACAGAACCGGGATCGCCACGATCAGCGCCGGTTGAATGGCGTTTTCGAGCAGCCAGCGCAGCGTTTCCAGCGGCAGCACCGAACTGAGGGCGATCGAGATCACTAGCATGATGCCAAAACCGCGTAACAACGGGACGGCGCGCGTACCGCGAATGGCGCCGAGCAACCAGTAGAAAATCAGCGCGACAATCGCAATATCGAGCAGCGCGCGTGGGTCAACAAAGGGATTGAGACGGTCGGCGAGGCGATTGATCCATTCCAGGATGCTACGAATGTCAGGCATAGCGTTCCATCGGTGCACAGCAAAGCCGGGGAATCTGCGTTCACGCCTATTTTACCGCTATCCCGGCGTTTTGGGATGACACGCTGATGAGAGAACCTGCTGCAGGCGAGCATCGTCAGCCTGCGACCATCTCGTCACCACCGTTGTGCGCCATCCATCACCGACTCCCTGCCTGTTGTTGTTCGAGCATCCGTTTTGCTGCCGCCTGCAACGCCTCAACGCGCTCAATCTCGACGCCTGGAACTTTCGCCAACCGGGTATAGATGCGGATTGCCTGTTCGTACTCCTGCCGGCGCATCAGTGCGTCGCCGAGCTGGAACAGATTATCGGTATCATTCTGATCCAGTCCATAGATCTGATGCATCTCAGCGATGGCATTGTCCAGATCACGGCGCTGGAGCAGGATGCGGATGATCTGCTTCTTTTGAGCGATGGCTTCGCGTGTCATCCCCGCCAGGGTGTACATAAACGAGAGCCACTGACGCGCTTCGATATCATTGGGCGCGATATGCACGATTTTGTCGTACAGGGCGCGCGCCTCTTCCTGCCGTCCCAGCGTCCACTGCACCTCAGCCGCCTGCTGAAGGTTGGCAATGGCGTCTTTGATCTGCCCTTCCTTGCGCTGAAGTTCAGCGACGCGCGTCAGCGCATCGATGCCTTTATCCAGGTAGCCGCGCCGGATATACATTTTCGCCAGGCGATGACTGATCGGGATATTGTTGGGCGCCAGGCGCAGTGCATTTTCGAGCGCCTCGATTGCGCGATCCAGCATCTGGCGCTGCTCGTAGTGCGTCGCCAGTTCGTCGAGTTGCGCCAGCGCTTCATTCAGCCGCCCCTGCCGGAAATAGATGTCCGATAGTTTGGTATAGATCGCGCGGTCGTAAGGCAGGAATTGTTTGGCTTCCTGCAGGGCGCGCTCGGCGCTGGCGAGATCACCGACCGCAGCGAAGGCTTCCGCCATGCGGCGCACGGTTTCGCCCTGGGAAAGGGGAGTCGAGAACGGGTACCGGGCGCTATCCGGCGGCGGCGCGGCGGGAGGCAGGTCCAGCGCGCGCTGAAGCTGGCTCAACGCCTCGTTCGCCTGCCCCAGAGCGATGTGGCTGTCCGCCAGCGCCTGATAGACCAGATGCGGCGTCAGAATGGGATCGCTCTCGGCATGCAGCAATTCGAGCGCCTGCTCGAACTCCAGCAGCGCCGATGGATGTTGCCCGGCGTGTTGTTGAACAATCCCCAGGATGTAGTGCATGATCGGGAGGTCGGCAACCAGCAGCGCCGCACGGTACTCGGATTGCACGTCATTGAGGCGTTGCGGATGCTGCTTGAGCTGGTCGAGCAGCGTCGCCAGCGATTGCCAGACGGCGACTGGCTGCTCACCCAGCACTGCCAGCGCCATGTTGATGCGCGCGACATTGACCGGGTTCTGCTGGTCGAGTTCGAGTGCGCGCCGGAAGGCGACTAGCGCCGCCTCGGCGCGGTCGAGTTTCAGCAGCGCCTGCCCGTACTGCGCATGGAGCTCAGGATTGGACGGAGACCATTGCAGGGCGCGTCGATACTCCTCGAGCGCTTTGGTCGTTTGCCCCATCCGAAAATAGGCCGTGGCCACAACGCCAAGCTGTTGCGCCGCTTCTTCGTTGCGCCCTTCAGCGCGCAGCAACTCAGCCATCCGCGAACGCGCCATAATCGTATCGGGCGATAGTTCGATCAGACGGTAGTAGACGTCGATGGCGCGCCGTGGTTCACCACGCGCCACATAGGTATCGATCAAGAGTTGATACTTGGTCAGCGCTTCATCTTTGCGCCCATCCCGCTCGTAGATCTCGCCCAATCGCAAATGGATCGGCAGATAATCGGCGTTCAGCCGGATGACCTCCATGCAGGCGTCGTTGGCTGCCAGCATCAATCCCTGTTCGATATACTTTTCGCTTGCCAGCACATACCGTTCACAGATGTCATCAAGCCCGGTCGTGTCGAGCGGCGTCACCGGCGCCGCAGGAACGTGTTCGGGAGACGGCAGCGTGTCGAGAACCGCCAGCGGATCAACCGGTGCGACAGCGACGGATGGCGCTGCTTCGAACCGGTTGTCGGTCGCCCGTGGTTCGGGCGACCGCAGAAAATCGGTAATGGGCCGGATTTTCCCCCACGTTTCGGGCATCGGGCTGTCGTGGGACGGTTCGGGTTCGGGGGCGGACGGCGGCGGCGCCGTCAGCGCGCCGGTGCCGAGCGTGCGGAGTTTGGAGAACATATTGCGCTCGGTCAGGTCTTTGGCTTTCTGGCGGAACTCATCGGCGCGCTCGCGTCCCCAGCGTTTGCCCTGAAGGAAGTTCGCCAGCGTCGAGTAGAGGGTTGCCGCGCGGGCAATGTCGTCGATCTGGATGTAGATCTGCGCGGCGCTCTCATACATCTGGATCATATCGTCGGCTTCGGCGCGCCCGATCGACTCCAGCGGCAGGAGCCGAATCGTGTGTTCGTACTCCTGCGCCGCTTCGGGCAGTTGTCCCAGCGCCTGATACGATTGCCCAAGCATGTAGTGGGCTGAAAGGGCGTATTCCGGGTCGCCGGCGGCGCTTTGCAACAATTCCACCGCGCGTTGATAGTCGCCGCGTTCTTGATAGAGCAACCCCAGGCTGTAAAAAACATCGCTGCGGTCAGTTCCGAGTTTGAGGGCGCGTTCATACTGTTCGATGGCGCCGTCGCTATCGCCCGCCTCCTGCCGTTCGTGCGCCAGGGCGACGATCCGGTCGATGGCGAGGTGCGCGCCGCGCAAGCCGCCGGTGCCGATAAGGGGCAGGGGAGTGACATCCGCAGCAGTGGTCGCTGACTCGATGGCTGACTGCACGTTGGTTGCCAGGGCGTCGTGGAGTGCAGCAATCAACTCTTTGGCTTCGCGGTGCTCTGGTTCGTACCGCAGCGCGGTTTCCGCCAGGTCCGCCGCCTGTTC
>DAOTWI010000942.1:0-2714 GCA_034436075.1 Roseiflexus sp. | reverse complement strand
TTCCGCCGGGCGTCCATCTGCGCGGTTCGGCACGCTCACCGCGCGTGGACGCCGCTGTTCCCGTCCGCGTAGGCGGACGGACGGCCGCAGGTCCGTCAGGGGCGATTGTAATCGCTGGCAACCGGGGCGTCGTTTCCTGATAATTCATGCCTGCACCCTTTCATCAGCCTGCGGCGAGACCACGAGTCCTGATCATTCGCCCTTGCATCAGCGCGATTGTCAGGACTTGCCCACTTGTATACGCCTGTGATACAATAACTGGTATGATGGCAGCGCGGCATCAGCATCGCCAATATGCGCGTCATTGCGAGGAAGCGCCGATGGCCCGATTTGAGCTTTCCTTCACCCCCACGTTCTACTACGAATCACTTGACCTCCCGCGCCACGTGAGCAAGACAATCACCAAAAAGCTGGAGATCCTCGCCGACGATCCGTACTCCGCACGCGGCGATGCTAAAAAGCTCAAAGGGTACGATAATGTCTATCGGGTGCGGGTTGGCGACTACCGCGTCTGCTACTGCATTGGCAAAGGATGGGTCAAACTGCTGAGTGTGCGCAAGCGCGATGAGCGAACGTATGAAGATGATCTGCCAGCCATCGTCCCGCCAGCGTCGCCGCCTGATCCGTCGGCGCTCACGCCAAAAGCGCGCGGCGTTGTCGAGGAGGAGTTTGTCCTCAGCGCACCGCCCATCGATATTCTACGTTCGACAAGCGCAGTTCCGCCAAGTCGTCCGCTGCCATTCACGCTCACGGAAGACATGCTTGCCCGCTGGCGCATTCCGCCGCAATTCTGGTCTCTGACGCTTGCGGCGCGTACTGAAGACGACCTGCTGAGTCTACCGATTCCTGAACGGCATCTCAGCCGCCTGCTTGACAATCTTTTTCCGCATTCGCTTGATGCCATCGCTGCACAACCCGAGTTCATATTGCCGACGCCGGAGGATGTCGAGCGTTTTGCCGAGGAAGACCTGAGCAGCTTTTTGCTCCGCCTCACGCCAGAGCAGGAGCGGTTGATCAACCAGGCTCGCCGTGGTCCCATGCTCGTCCGCGGCGGACCGGGAACAGGCAAATCGACGCTGGCGCTTTATCGAGTGCAGCGTCTCCTCGATCAGGGTGTCACGTCGGTGCTCTTCACCACCTATACCAATGCGCTGGTCGCCTATTCGGAGCAACTCCTCACCAGGCTGCTGGGCGCACCGCCGGACGAATGGGGGGTCAAAGTGACCACGGTGGACAGCCTGGCGTTTCACTACTACGCAAGAGGTTGGGGATCCCCCAGGTTCGCCACCGACCAGCAGGCGCTCGATCTGCTTACCGTCGCCCTCGGCGAAGTTGACATCCCCGGCGCCGACGCATGGGAACGTTGCGCGGCGCTGGAGCAACTCGGACGCGAATACCTGCTCCAGGAATTTCTGCACGTTATCGAAGCCAGGAACATCAGCAACCAGGACGAATACCTCGCTATTGAGCGCCACGGGCGACGCACGCCGCTCAAAGCCGCGCTTCGTGAAGCTGTCTGGGCAGTCTACGTCCACTGGCGCGACCTGATGCACGCTGAAGGGCTCGTGCTGAACGAACAGGTGCGACGCGGCGCAATGGAGTTCGCCGCCACACTGTCACCCAAACCCTACCAGGCGCTGATCATTGATGAAGCGCAGGATCTGTCGCCGGTTGCGCTCCGCTTTTTGTTGAACCTGGTGGAAACGCCAGAGCACGTGTACCTGACCGCTGATGCGTCGCAGTCGATCTATCAACGCGGTTTTAGCTGGAAGCAGGTGCGTCGTGATCTCACTATGACCGGTCGCGCGATGGTGTTGAAACAGAACTTCCGCAATACGGCGCAGATTCTGGCAGCCTGCGCCAGCATCCTGGCAGGAAGCGGCGCTGGCGAGGAGGAGAGCATTCAGCAAATCCCATCGGTCCATCACGGCGATCCGCCGTTGATTCGGCTGGTCAACAACGCCGCAGAAGAAGCCGAGGCAATTCGTGATTTCTTTCTCGAAGCCGCGCGGCGTTACCGCCTTCCTGTTCACAGCGGCGCCGTGCTCTGCACCAGCAAGCGATTGGGGGAAGAAGTGGCTGGTCGGCTCACCCGATTGGGCATGCCTGCTGTGTTCCAATCCAGCAAAGACCTCGATATCACCATACCAAAGGTGAAGGCGCTGACGCTCCATTCCGCCAAAGGGCTGGAATTCCCGTTTGTGGCGATTGTAGGGGCGGATGAAGGGCGTCTCCCCCGCATCAGCGACGATCTGCCAGTTGAAGAAGCGCAGACGCAGGAAGAAGAGCAGCGGCGCCTTTTCTTCGTCGGCTGCTCGCGCGCTATGCGTGCATTGCTGGTCTGCGGATCGCGGACGGCGCCGTCGTTCTTCCTGGCGCCGCTGCAACCGCCGGTGTGGCGAAGGGTGGAAAACTCTGTCACTCACCGGAACGTTGACGATATGTTCTTCTAATGGACACAGAAGCGACAGGTGTGTTGCGCGTCCCGGCGCCCTTTTCCCCTCATCTTCCTGCTCCCTTCTCCCGCGCCCCTCTTCGCCCCCCGCATGCGAGGGGTTGGGGGGGGAGAAGGGGGAGTTTGGCACGCTGATGTCTGAAATGGGCGACTCAACATGCGGGCGTGACGGCACAATCCATCCCTGCGCGCTCTATCTCCCTTGCCAACACCCTCTCCAACTTCCCGCCATCCCCCGGCAGCAGTGGAACGGCGCCAG
>DAOTWI010000941.1:0-13139 GCA_034436075.1 Roseiflexus sp. | reverse complement strand
ATCGGCACCGGCGACACCGCCACCCCCGCCGACGCGCAGGCGATGCACGAAACGATCCGGCGCATCCTTGGCGACATGGCGGGGTCCGATGTGGCGGCGACCATCGCCATCCTGTACGGCGGCAGCGTCAAGCCCGACAACATCGACGATCTGATGGCGCAACCCGACATCGACGGCGCGCTGGTCGGCGGCGCCTCGCTCAAGGCGGACAGTTTCCTGCGCATCGTCCATTTTCTCCCGCCGCAGGCGTGAGGCGAGTGAAGGGTTGAAGGCGGGAAGGTTGAAGGTGGGAAGGTTGAAGGTGGGAAGGTGGGAAGGTTGAAGGTGGGAAGGTTGAAGGTGGGAAGGTTGAAGGTTGAAGGTTGAAGGCGGGAAGGTTGAAGGCGGGAAGGTTGAAGGTTGAAGGTTGAAGGTTGAAGGTTGAAGGTTGAAGGTTGAAGGTTGAAGGTTGAAGGTTGAAAGTTTGGGGGTCGCCGGTAGAGACGTTGCACTGCAACGTCTCACTATGGAGCGCCGCACCGTCGCACCACGCAGCGCCGCACCGTCGCACAGCGGTGCAGGTTGAAGTTCTGTCATGGTGGCGGCGAGATGATCGCCGCCACCCGTCGGTCCAGGTTCAGACCTCAAGGGTTTTGGCGGCGGAGAGGTTGAAGACGCATTCGACCATTGCTGATCGATCTTGATCCCGCGCTCTTTGAAGTCATCGAGCGCCTTGTGTGCATCACGCGCTGGATGAAACTTCCCCCAGATCATTCGCCAGCTGGCGCAATAGCGAGAGCGGAACCGGCTTGGTCAGAAAGTGATCGACCCCCAACTGTCTGGCTGCTTCCTGTAACTCTGGCGAGTAGTATGCCGTGATAAGAATAATGCGGGTTGGAAGAGCGCGCTGACGCACGTGCGCGATCAGCGCCAGCCCGTTTGCTGAAGGCATATTGTAATCGGTGATAATCAGATCAACCGTATGGTGATTGAGCCACTCCAGCGCTTCCGAAACCGACGCGGCCGTGGCAATCTTACGCTCATCGTTGGTGCGCAACGCCTGCGTGAGCATGAATCGCTGATTGGCTTCATCATCGACAATAAGAATGGTGTGTTGCGCCATCATGTATGCCTGCTCGTCGCTGGTGCGGCAGCGCCGCCTGTACGTGATGAATCATACCTGCTCCATAGCGATTCGTGGCACACAAGATGTGATCGAAATGTTGGCGTATCTGTAACAGAGAACCAGACAGGCGCAACTTCCCGCCAATTCATTCGTTGTATACTGTGAAACAGACACTCGACCACGTGGAAGACGACCATCAGCGCCACGTGGGGGGGGGTCACAAGGGAGCTCTCAGGTGCAGCTCATGTACCATCCGGTAGGATTTGTGGTACCATGATGGTGCATCTTCATATCATCGAGGGTACGCCGCGAAGTGTACCATATGAGTCTATCGACGCAGGCAGGCGTCACATCCGCGAAGTTCATTTGCGGGCAAAGTGAGGGTTCGACACTATGGGCAAAATGATTGAGACTTCCGATCACGACCTCCCGCTCGCCATTCTGGGAGAACTGGTGATCATGCCGCACATGACGGTGCCGCTGCAGGTGGGGCAGGGGAAGTCATATCGCGCCATGGAGCAGGCATGGGAAAATGATCATCTTGTGTTGTTGATTTTTGTATCTGAAAGCGAAATCGAGACGTACAAAAGCAGCCAGCCGCAGCAGTTGCCGCCGGTTGGCGTGATTGCGCGGCTTGATGAGTTCGCCAAACTGCCCGACGGCACGGCGCGCATCATCCTGGAAGGCATCAGTCGCGCATTGGTGCAGACGATGCTGCAAAGCGAGCCGTTCTACCGGGTGCGTTGCCACGCCATCAACGATCCCGAACCGAGGGGCATTGAAATTGAAGCCCTGATGGACTCGGTCAAACAACAGATTGATGAGTTTGTCGATCATCTCGGCGAAGTGCCGCAGGATGCCGTTGCATTCGTTCACCGCATCGACCGCCCAGGGCACCTGGCGGATATTGTCACGTGGGCGCCAGCCTTCGAGTTCGAGGAACGCCTCGATATTCTCAACGAACTCGACCCGGTCGAGCGGTTGCGCCGCGCGCATCGCCTGCTGGCACGGCAACTCGAGTTGCTCAAACTGCGCCAGAAAATCCAGCAGGATACCAAAGAAGTGCTGGACCAGAGCCAGCGCGAGTACTTCCTGCGCGAACAGATGCGCGTTATTCGCCGTGAACTGGGCGAAGACGATGATGTTGATGATCCCATCGATGAGTTGAAGCGCAAGATCGCCCAACTCGACGCTCCTGACTACGTCAAAGATCAGGCGATGCACGAGCTCAAGCGTCTGGCGCAACAGGGGATGAATAGCCCAGAAGCAGGCGTTATCCGCACCTACCTCGACTGGATTCTGAACCTGCCCTGGGCAGAGGAGGAACTGCCTGAGATCAGCATCCATGAGGCGCAGAAGGTGCTCGATGAGGATCACTACGGGCTCGAGAAGGTTAAGGAGCGCATTCTGGAGTACCTGGCGGTGCGGAAACTGGCGGGCAATCGGATGCGTTCACCTATCCTGTGCTTCGTGGGACCGCCCGGCGTCGGTAAGACCTCGCTTGGGCGCTCGATTGCCCGCGCGCTGGGACGCAAGTTCGTGCGCACCAGTCTTGGCGGCATTCGCGATGAAGCCGAGATTCGCGGTCACCGCCGCACCTACATTGGCGCGCTGCCGGGGCGGATCATCCAGGGCATGAAAACGGCAAAGTCGCGCTACCCGGTGTATGTGCTCGACGAGATCGATAAAGTCGGGCAGGACTTCCGCGGCGATCCGACCTCGGCGCTGCTGGAAGTGCTCGACCCTGAGCAGAATAATGCGTTCTCCGATCACTACCTGGAGATTCCGTTCGACCTCTCGCAGGTGGTGTTCATCGCAACCGCCAACCAACTCGACACGATTCCGAACCCGCTCCGCGACCGCATGGAAATCATCGAGATCGGCGGATACACGGAGGACGAAAAACTGGGCATTGCGCAGGGCTTCCTGGTGCGCAAGCAGCGCGAGTTCCACGGACTGACGCCGGAACAATTGATCATTACCGACGCTGCTGTCATTAAGCTGGTGCGTGAATATACCCGCGAAGCAGGCGTGCGCAATCTGGAGCGTGAGATCGCCAGCCTGTGCCGCAAGACGGCGCGCAAGGTGGCGGCTGCCAGCGATGGCGAACCGGTGGAGTTCCCGATTGTTATTGATGCGCCGGATATTTCCGACTATCTGGGTCCAGAGCGATACACCTTCGGTCTGGCGGAGGAGAAGGACGAGGTTGGCGTCGCAACCGGCGTCACCTGGTCGCCAACCGGCGGAGACGTCCTCTCAATCGAGGTGCTGCCGGTGCGTGGCAAGGGCGGTCTCCAACTCACTGGTCAACTGGGCGAAGTGATGAAGGAGAGCGCACAGGCGGCGATGAGTTATGCCCGGTTCCGCGCCGAACAACTCGGCGTCGATCCAGGGTACTTCGATGAGCACAACATTCATATCCACGTCCCGGAGGGCGCGGTGCCGAAGGATGGTCCGTCGGCTGGCATTACGCTGACGACGGCGCTGATTTCGGCAGTGACCGGCAAGCCGGTGCGGCGCGATGTGGCGATGACCGGCGAGATCACGCTGCGCGGCAAAGTGCTGCCGATTGGCGGATTGAAAGAAAAGACGCTGGCGGCGCATCGTGCAGGCATTCGCACCTTCATTCTGCCGAAGGATAATGCGAAAGATATTGCCGAATTGCCCAAAAAGGTGCGTGAGGAGTTGCAACTGATCCCGGTCTCGTCGATGGATGAGGTGCTGAAGATCGCCCTGACGCACTAGAGCGCCGCTATGGATCGGACGCAACCTGATTGCGCCCTCTGGTTTTGGCAGTATAGAGGGCGCGATCAGCGCACTGGATCATGGCTTCCAGACGATCATCCACGCTGATCCGATCGGCTGCCGCGCATCCGATGCTGATCGTCACCTGGATGGGGGCATCCTGAAACATGACGGGATGGGCTTCGATCGCGGCACGCAGCCGCTCGGCGACGTGCAAGGCGCCTGCCAGATGTGTTTCTGGCAGTAAGGCGATAAACTCCTCGCCGCCAAATCGCGCCAGGATGTCGGCATCACGCAGTTCGCGCCGCATACGTTCCGCAATGCTGCGCAACACCACATCCCCCGCGCCATGCCCATAGGTGTCGTTGATCGCCTTGAAGTGATCAACATCGATGACCAGCAGCGCCATGGCATGGTGATAGCGCCGCGCCCGTTCCAGTTCGCGCGGCGCCAGGGTAAAGAAGTGGTGGCGGTTGAACAGTCCAGTCAGATGATCCGTCGTCGCCAGTCGCCGGGTTTCAGTAAACAACCGGGCATTGGCGATCGCAATCCCGGTCTGACGACCGACAATGTCCAGTATCGCGCTGTCGCGCTCGGTGAAACGTCGCTGGTCGCGCAAACAGTAGACGACCAGGATTCCCATCATCTGATCGTTTGCCGTGATTGGCGTTCCCGCAGCGGAACAGATGCGATAACCAGACACATCAGGCTCAACGAGCACAATGTTATGCCTGATAATACTCTGTCGCGTCTCAACCGCCTGCCACATCGGACCAACGCCCTGCTGGAGCGCCATTAATGGATCAGGCATGTTGAACGTGTGAACATCCGTCAATGTGCGATGATCGGCTGAAAGCAAGCCAAGCGCCACGGCATCGGCGCCAACCAACTCCATCGCCAGACGCGCAACCGTCGCCAGAATGACGTCGATGTCGAGCGCACTGCTGATGGCGCGCATCAAATCACCCAGACGTCGTTCCCGCTCCAGGGCATCGTTGGTTCGAGCGTACAGCTGCGCATTGTGCAGCGCCAGCGACACGCTCGACGCCAGCGTCGCCAACCGCCGTGCATGCTCCAGGCGATACGCATATGGCGTAAAACTGTCGACGCAAATGAAGGCGACCGCCTGCTGACGCACAATCACCGGCGCCCCTAACCAGGAACGAATCGGCAATGCCTGCGCCACATGCACCCATGCTGGATTGTTGAGCGTTTCGCCGATAATCCAGGGTTGCCCGGTTTCAAGCAGGCGTTGCAGCGTCGGCGTGCGCGAGATGTCGAACAGAACGTGGCGGATTGCATGCCCGGCATCATCGCTCAACCCTTCGTAGCCATGCACTCGAACGATGCGCGCCTGCATGCCCTCGACCAGCATGACCGACGCGCCGTCACAGGGCATCAGCGCAACAATCTGATCGAGCACGTGGTCGAGCACCTGGTCGAAATCCAGCAGGGCGCTCAGCGTCGCCGACGCCTGACGCAGCACCTCGGCGGCGCGCTGTTCTTCACGCACCGACTCGAACAGGCGCGCACGTTCGATTGCCACGCTGAACTGATTGGCGATAGCGGCAAACATGCGCAACTCAATGACACTGAATGGCTGGATCGACGGGAGGACCAGATTCAAAATAGCCAGCGGACGATCACGACTATAGATCGGCACGCTGATATGGCGTGCGAGTTCCTGATCGGCTGTCGCCAGATGCGCCAGACGCGGGCAGACAATCGGATGCGCCGCTGCCGGAAACGTATAGTCGAGCAACCGTTGCAGACATTCACAGGGATCGCCGGGCGCGCGCGGCGTGAGATCGATGCGCAATTCACGGGCGCTATCATGCGCCAGGAGACGCGCAAAATCCGCCCCCTCCACACCCCACAGCCACGCCGCGCGCGCCCCCAATTCCTGCACCAGCGCCTGCACCCCTGCCTGCAACTGGCGTTGCGGCTCAACGATGCGATTGAGCGCCTCCAGGACGCTTTTCATCACTTTGAGTTCACGCTGTGCGCGTTCGCGGGATGTAATATCACGGAACAGCCAGATCCGCCCCTCGAGACGCTCATCGATACGCAACCCGCGCGTATAGCGTTCGATGATTCGCCCATCGTGCAATGTCAACCAGTCGATCGCTTCGCGATCAGGAAACGCATACAACTCTTCAATCCGGCTGAGAAATTGTTCCGGGTCAATCACCTGATGCGCCAGATTCTGAATGTTGTCATGCGCCGTGATCGTCTCTATCCATCCCGGCGTCAATCGCCAGACTTCCTCGAACTGCCGGTTGAGCAGGAGGATATGTCCTGCACCATCAGTCACCAGTGTCGCTTCGGAAGTGGACTCAAAGAAGGCGCGCAAAAGTGTAATTGATTGTTCATATGGTGCGAGGAACGACATATCGGTTGGTATATGCAGCGATCAGAATCGAGCCAGCAAGGGCGGTGATCTTATCTCTGGAAAGGTGCGCGCACAGGCTATGACCATCATACACCACGAGAGTGGCGTTCAGGATACAGGTAATGTCAGATAAAAGGTGCTCCCTTCACCTTCCACACTGGTTGCCCATATGCGTCCACCATGACCTTCGACCAGATGCTTGGCGATTGCCAATCCCAATCCGGTGCCGCCAGCATTGCGCGTACGAGCGCGATCCACTTTGTAGAAGCGTTCAAAGATTCGTGAGAGATCGCTTGCGGGGATGCCAATACCGGTATCGGCAATCGACAGCAGCAGCCATTGTCCTGGCGGATGCGTCGCCGGCATGCCAGGCGGCGCAAAGACGCCTTCCCCAACCGTAATCACTGCGCCAGTAATCGTGACCCGCCCATTCTCGGGCGTGAATTTCGAGGCGTTATGGAGCAGGTTCAGGAGCACCTGACCGACGCGGTGCTCATCGATCAACGCCTGCGGCAGATGATCAGGCACATAGGACGTGACCTGGAGATTCTTCCGTTCGAGTTGTGGGCGTATGCGCTCAATGGTGCGTTCAATCAGCGGCGCGATCAGCGTTGGCACTAACTGGAGCGCCACCCTGCCCGACTCAATCTGCGACAGTTCGTGCAGTTCCTCCACCAACTGGGTAATCGCATCGACTTCCTGGGCAATCTGGCTGAGCATGCGCTGCGCCACCGGCGCTGGAGGCTCAGATTGCAACGTCTCAACCAGCAGCTTGATCGATGCCAGCGGAGTGCGGAGTTCATGAGAGACATTCGCAACCAGATCGCGCCGCGACCGCTCAAGCTGGCTCAACTGCGTCACATCGCGCACCAGCAGGAGCGCGCCCTTCGTTCCGTGATTGAGTGGAACCGCCCGTAATCGCAGCATCCGCTGCCGACCCAGCGGTTGAAGGATGCTTTCGCGGGATTCGGCGGACGTGATGGCCTCTTCGACCATGGCGTCCACCTGATAATCGCGCGCGATCGTAATCAGCCCCTGTCCGACGCTCCCTATCTGTTTGAGGTTCAACAATTCCGCTGCCTGCGCATTAAGATACCGCACGCGGCGATCAGCGTCGACCAGCACCAACCCATCGTCAAACGCAGCGGCAGCAGCGTGAAAGAGCGGAGAAATGGCATCAGGCGAAGATTCGGGCGGCGCTGGCGGTTGTTGAACACGAGACCCTCGGCGCCATCCCCAGACAAGGGATAGTGCAAGCGCCAGCAGGAGCGTGGCAATGATCCATTCCATCACAGCGCTCACGCCGGTCGGCGCCGGATATCAGTTTGGCGCTTCAAAGCGATAGCCGATGCCGCGCACCGTATGAATGTAGATCGGCCTGCTTGGATCGGGTTCGACCTTCTCGCGCAACCAGCGAATATGCACATCAACCGTTCGGCTATCGCCGAGAAAATCGTATCCCCACACCCGCTCGAGCAGCATATCGCGCGACAGCGCCATGCCGCGATTGCGCATCAGGCATGCCAGCAGATCGAACTCTTTCTGGGACAGATTCAACTCCATCTCATCGCGCCAGGCGCGCCGCGAACCGGTATCGACCCGGAGCGATCCGGCGTCGAGCACTTCGCGCATCACGCTGACCCGGCGTTCTGATCGGCGCATAATGGCGCGCACCCGCGCCAGCAACTCGCCAAGGCTGAACGGTTTGGCAACATAATCATCGGCGCCCAATTCAAGGCCCGCAATCCGATCGATTTCGTCCTGCCGCGCCGTCAGGATCAGAATCGGCACCTCGCTCTCCTGGCGCAGGATGCGACAGACCGAAAATCCATCCAGACGCGGCAACATGACATCGAGGATGATCATATCGGGTTGATCCCGCCGCGCCCGTTCGAGCCCGACCACGCCATCAGCGGCATTAATGACCGCATATCCCTCGCGCTCCAGATTGTACCGCAGCGTTTCCGACAGCGTCGGGTCGTCTTCTACCAGCAGAATAGTGGACATATGCATGTCAGCGCTCACAGTTCCGATAGATCAGGCGGTGTCGGCAGAGCAACGACCTGGTTGCTCATGCGCATCCGACACGCAATGTTCTCATTCCTGTGGACTGGCGCTGTCCACGGCGCGCCCAACACCATCGCTGGCGCGACAGACATACATCGTCGCGGTCCGACCAGTCGCCGTATAGTATGCCTGCACCAGATCGCGGCTGAATGACTCCACGGCGCTTCGTTCAACCAGGCTCACGGTACACCCGCCAAATCCGGCGCCGGTCAGACGTGATCCGTAACAACCTGGCAGACGCTGCGCAGTTGCAACCAGATGATCGATTTCTGGCAGGCTGACCTGATAATCGTCGCGCAGGCTGGCGTGCGACTCGTTCATCAGTTGACCGAACGCCGCCACATCACCGCGTTCGAGCGCCGCTACGCTCTGAAGTGTGCGGCGATTCTCACTCACGACATGCCGCGCGCGCGAACGGATCGGTTCCGGGAGATCGTTGGAATGCGCTGCGAGTTGGTCTTCACTGAGATCACGCAAGGCATGAATGCCAGGATGCCATTGCTGGAGCAACCGAACCGCCGCATCACACTCCTGGCGTCGCTGGTTGTACGCCGACGCCGCAAGCGCGCGCGGGATATGGCTATCGCATACGACGACTGCGACGGACGGCGGCAGCGGGACAGCGCGACGGGTCAGGTCGCGGCAATCGATCAGCAGCGCGTGGTCGATGCGACCAAAGACTGCGATCAACTGATCCATGATGCCACATTGAACGCCGACGAAGGTATTCTCGGCGCCCTGCGCCAGTAATGCAAGTTCTTCGCCAGGGATCGTCAGTTGATTGAGCTCCTGAAACGCATACCCGACGGCGACTTCGAGCGCGGCTGATGACGACAGCCCGGAACCGCGCGGGACATCGCTGGCGATCAGGAGGTCAGCGCCCGAAAGCGCATACCCGGCCATCTGCAATCCCAGCGCCATGCCACGAATATAGTTGTGCCAGGGACGATTGCTGCGTTCGACCTGGTCAATCGAGAACGCATCCTCTTCGTCGAGGTCGGAAGATAGAACCCGTACTATCCGATCATTGCGTGACCGCGCTGCGACGTATGTTGCGCGATCAAGAGCGACCGGAAAGACAAACCCATCGTTGTAGTCGGTGTGTTCGCCGATCAGATTCACCCGCCCTGGCGCGCGAACGATGAGCTGAGGAGGGATGCCATAGCTTATTTGAAAGCGTTCGCGCAACGATCCGACATCAAGCATACATGGCCCGTCGGTGTTCAGATGACTGGTCGTCTGGCTCCGCCTCAGACATTATACCATGCAGGGATGATCCATTCGTCAAGCGCGCCATCTGGATCGTTCTATTCTATGGACGTGATCGCACGTCTGCTGGCGTGACTTTTCCGCCGGGTTAGCGGTTTCTTTCGAGAACTATCGCTCCATGGGAGCGCTCACCCGCGTGCTGTGCTATGATGACCATGATCGAACAGTGTATCGAGGGTGATGGACAACGTTCTGTCAGGTAGAAGGAGTGTCTCATGCGTCTGGCGATGCGGTTCTGCCAGGTATGTTGCTGGACAGCGATCTCTGTAGCGCTAGCCCTGTGCTCATTTACAGCACACGCTCAGAATCCTGAGCCGCAGCCGTCATCTGTGGCAGACGCCAACATTATTCCGCTTGCCCGTCTGGGGGCGACCGATCAGAGCCTGAGCGGCGTGTTCGATGGAACACGCTATCTTTTCAGTACGCCTGCGAACTGGAAACTCGAGTCGGGCGCGCAGGTGCAACTGGACATGACCGTTTTTCTCCCCCGCAGCGATGCGCAACAGCGACTTGGGGGCTTTCTGGAAGTGCGTTTCAACCGCGTGTTAATCGGAACGGTTGCGTTGACCCAAGCCGGTGAACGGCGCGTCACCTTCGATGTCCCCGATCAGGCGCTCACGCCGGTGCGCGGTGATGGGCGCCACGAGTTGGAGATTGCGCTGGACAACCCATCTGGATGTGATGTCGCGCCAGGCGAACGCACGGCGGTTGTGATTCAGGCGACATCGCGCCTGGTTCTTCCGCATACGCGCATACCGCTCGATACCGACCTGCGCAATCTCCCCCGTCCGATCTTCCAGGGATCGTTCGAACCGGATCAGGCGACGATTGTTGTGCCCGATGCGCCATCGATTGCCGATCTTCAGGCGGCTCTGACCGTCGCTGCGAGTTTTGGACGATTGACCGAAGGACGTTTGCAGCTTGATCTGACCACGATACAACGACTGGCGCCGCAGGCGCGCACGGGACGGCATCTCATTCTGGTGGGCAGCCATACCGGGCTGGCGCCGATCGCGCGTGATCTGGCATTACCTGCACCCCTCAACGACAAAGGGTTCAATACACCTGGCGCGACTCCTGATGATGGCATCCTGCAAATGCTCGTTTCGCCATGGAATGCGGAGCGCGTTGTTTTGCTCGTGAGCGGCGGATCGGATGCTGGCGTCATCAAGGCGTCCCGCGCATTGGGCGCACCGCCGGTGCGGATCAATCAACGTCCTGACGTTGCGGTGGTGCGCGATGTGCCCGCAGCGCCTGCGGAGACGCCGCTGGCGATCGACCAGCGCCTGAGCGATCTCGGGTTCGAGCCGCGCGTGATCCGCGACCGTGTGGGGACGTTCGATCTGCGCTTCACCCTTCCTGCCGGCCAGCAACTCGATGACGGCGCCTACTTCGATCTGGTGTTCAATCACGCCGCAACCGTCGATTTCGGTCAGTCGAGCGTCTCGGTTGGCTTGAATGGCGTCCCAATCGGCAGTGTACGCTTCGACGACGAAACCACGCGCGTCACGAGCAGCCGGATTACCATTCCACCCTCCGCTGCCCGTTCCGGCGCCAACGTGCTGACGATCCAGACCAATCTTGCGCCGCGCTCGCTCTGCACCGATGCGCGCAATGTCGATCTGTGGGCGACGATCTGGCCCGAATCGGCGCTGCACTTGCCGATGAAACCGGCAGCCGCCGAGCCGCGCCGGACGTTCAACCTCAGCAGTTATCCGTTGCCATTCACACTCAATCCGGCGCTCGCCACCACCGCCTTCGTCGTTCCGAAGAACGCGCCGCCCGCCTGGAATGCCGCTGCCGTGCTGGCGTTCCATATGGGACGGCAGACGCGCGATGCCATCCTTCAGCCGGTTGTTGCGTTCGCCGACGCAGTTTCGGCGGATGTGCGCGCAGCGCGCGATCTGCTGATCATTGGTCGCCCGTCCACACTCCCCATTCTGGCTGACCTCAGCGATGCACTACCAGCGCCGTTCGATCCTGGCAGTGATGTGCCGCGTTCGGTCGATACTCCGGTGGTGTATCGTGTGCCCCCCAATGCGAGCGTCACCTATCTGCAAATCGTCACAGCGCCGTGGAATCCTGAACGGGCGGTGGTTGCTGCGCTTGGCAGCGACGATGCCAGCATCGAGCAGGCGATGCTTATGCTGATCGATCCACGCCAGCGCGCCCGCCTCACCGGGACGCTGGCAATTATCGATCCGCAACAGCGCGTGATCCTGGGCAACGGACGGACGATCGTCACTGGATCTGCGCCGACGCCTGTGGCAACCGCTACACCGGTTGCCGAACCGACAGCGCAGCCAACGGTGCAGCCTGTTCAACCGGCGCCAGCGCCGCCTGAAAATGCTTCCGCGAATAATACGCCGCTGCTGCTGGCAGCGCTTGTGGCGGCGATTGTTGGCATTGGGGCAGTGATTTTCTGGCGCGCTCCCTGGCGACGACCGCCGGGAACCTGATGCGCGTGCGGATCGTCAGTATAGACAACATCACCGGTTTCGGCGTATACTCACGTCTATGCTGATGCAACACCGACTGCAACCCGCGTTCAGAACAATCCTCCTGTTCGTCCTGTGTTTGCTGCTGTTCCTGACGCCTGCGCCGGTTACGGTACCGGTGCAGGCGCAGACGACGCTTCCGCCGCTGGTTTTTGTGGCGCGCAGCCGCCTGGCGACCGGCGATTACCTCTTCCCGCGCGATGTCGGTCCGGCAGGGCATTTCATCACCGGCATGACGAAATTCGCGCCCGGCTCGAAACTCCTCATCCGCGATCAGGCGGGGCAACTGCGCGTGTTGATCGACACAGCGCGTCCGGCTGGCGACTCGCTGAACCCGCTGGGTCTGCGCGATGTGCAGTCGCCCGATGTATCGTTCGATGCGCAGCGCGTCGTGTTCGCCGGAACGTTCGGACCAGAAACGTTTCGCAATCAGCCGAATGGCCGCTCGTATTACTCGTGGCGGCTGTTCGAGATTGGGGTCGATGGGCGCGGGTTGCGCCAGCTGACCCATTCCGACCGCGACATCACGATCCCCGATGGTCTGGGGAATGCTGAGGCGTATGCGTTCTATGACGACCTCTTTCCGGCATACCTGGCGGACGGGCGGATTGTGTTCAGTTCATCGCGCTATCCGGCGCGCTCGCCCTACGACGGCCGGCGGGCGTTCAACCTGTACCTCATCGACGGAGACGGCGGCAATATGCGCCGCCTGACGACCGAACGTTCCGCTGCGCTGCACCCGGCGCCACTGCCTGATGGAAGTATTGTCTTCAGCCGCTGGTGGGTCAACTTCAATCAGCCAGGCGAGCGCGGCATCTACAACCGGATCGACAATCGCGCTGGCACGGAGATCGCCCGTGACCAGAGCGGACGCCCGATTATCGTTGAGCGGCGCATTCAGGTGGTCGAGACGGCGCAGCCCGCTCCGGCGGCGCAACCGACCGCGCCGCCAAAACCGACGCCCGTCCCGACCATTTCGTTCGTGGAGAAGATCGACCCCGCCACCGGTAGCATCGTGCGCCTGACCAAGACGCCAGCGCCGCCGCCGCCGACACCGCGCGTG
>DAOTWI010000940.1:0-4372 GCA_034436075.1 Roseiflexus sp. | reverse complement strand
ATGGCGCGCCCCGCAGGACCCTGGCAATCCGCGTCGTAGGGGCGCCCCTGGTGGGCGCCCGATGCGCAACGCGCAGCGGGCAGTGGGGTGGGTGACGGTCACCCAGACAGGATTCGGTACTCGCGTTAGCAAAGGAGCTACGGATGAGCCACAATCGTTATCGCCGCTGGACCGTGTTGTTGGCGCTGATCGGCATGCTGCTCACGGTCGTTGCACGCCCTGGCGCGCCGCCGGTCGCGCGTGCGTCCGACACTCCCGATCCATCGTCTGTTACGATTGCTGGAAGTTTTCAGAGTGAACTGGGATGTCCGGGCGACTGGCAGCCTGAATGCACTGCCACCCGACTGGTCTACGACGCTAGCGATCAGGTCTGGCAGGCGACATTCACCATCCCCGTCGGAAACTGGGAGTACAAAGCCGCGCTGAACGGTTCGTGGGACGAGAACTATGGCGCGAATGCGCAGCGGAACGGTCCGAATATTCCGCTGACGCTGAGCGCTGCGGCGCCTGTTAAGTTCTACTACGATCACGAAACGCACTGGGTGATCAGCAATCGCAACACGCGCATTGTGACGGCGCCAGGCAATTATCAGAGCGAAGTGGGCTGCCCGGGCGACTGGCAGCCCGATTGTTTGCGCTCCTGGCTGCAGGACCCGGACGGCGACGGGGTGTTTGTCAAAACAGTCACCGGGCTGCCCGCCGGGAACTATGAGTTCAAGATCGCTATCGACGAAGGCTGGAGCGAGAACTATGGCGCCGGCGGCGTCCCCGGCGGCGCGAACATTCCCTTCACCGTGCCCGCGCCTGGCTACCGGGTGACGTTCACTTTCGTGTCAGCGACCAACACGCCGTCGGTGACGGTTGCCAGCCCTGGAGCGCGACCGGATAACAATGTTGAGTGGGACGGGGTGCGTCACGACTCGCGCGACCCGCTCTACCGCACGCCAGGCGGAGCGGTTCCGGCCGGGACGCCGGTAACCATCCGCTTGCGCACCTTCCACAATGATGTGACGTCGGTGCGGCTGCGGGTGTACGACCTGAACGCCAGCGCGCAGCGCTTCTACGACATGACGCCAGCCGCGACCGATGTGGAGTGCTATCAGGCGAGTCTGGCGGGGAAGACCTGCGATTTCTGGGAGGTGACGCTCAATCAGGCTTCGCCGAACAATCTCTGGTATCGCTTCATCATTACCGACGGAACCGATACCGACTACTACGACGACAACACCCCGGCGCTCGACGGCGGTTTGGGCGGGATGACCGAGGAGCAGGAAGATCACAGTTGGGCGCTTATGTTCTACGATCCGGCGTTTACCGCGCCGGAGTGGGCGAAGAACGCGGTGATCTACCAGATTTTCCCGGATCGCTTCCGCAACGGCGACCCGCGCAACGACCCGCGCACTGGCGACAGCCGCTACGATGACCCGGTGATTGCGCTGCCATGGGGCGAATTGCCCGAAGGATACTGCCGCAACTACAGCGACGCGGCGACAAACTGCCCCTGGCGCTTCGATGACACGCCGCCGTCCTGGAGTCCGACCAAAGAGAGTCCGCGCGGGCGCGACTACTACGGCGGCGACCTGCGCGGTGTGATCAGTCGCCTCGACTATCTCAAGAACCTGGGGGTGACGGTCATCTATTTCAACCCAATCTTCCACGCAAAGTCGAACCACCGCTACGACACCTACGACTATTTCCGCATCGACCCGGCGCTCGGCACGCTCGCCGATTTCCAGCGCCTGGTGCGCGAGGCGGAGCGCCGCGGCATCCGCGTGATCGTCGATAGCGTGTTCAACCATATGTCGTCGGATAGCCCGCAGTTCGACCGCTACGGCTACTACGCCACGCTCGGCGCGTGCGAATCGGCGGCATCCCCCTTCCGCGACTGGTTCCGCTTCCGCCGTCCCGGACCGGGCGAACCGTCGCCGTGCGCTCCCTCGACTCCCGGCGGCGACGACACCTACTATGTCGGCTGGTTCGGCTTCGACAGCATCCCCGAAATCCGCAAGGAAAACCCGGCGGTGCTGAACTATTTCGTGACCGGACCGAACAGCGTGTCGCGCTACTGGCTGCGCCAGGGCGCGAGCGGCTGGCGTCTCGACGTGATGGGCGACTCGTCGTTCCCGCCCGACTACTGGCCTACCTTCCGCCGCGTCGTGCGCGAGACGCGCCACGATGCGTTGATCATTGGCGAACTGTGGCAGAAGGACAGCACCCTGCTGCGGCATCTGCGCGGCGACACCGCCGACACGACGATGAACTATCGCCTGCGCGATGCGATCATCGGTCTGCTGACGCCGGGACCGTTCGACTCGAAGGGGTTCGCCGACAGCGGACGCCAGATTGCGCCGTCGGAGTTTGCCAGCCGCATCAGTTCCATCCGCGAAGATTATCCCGACGCCGCGTATTTGACGTTGATGAACCTGGTCGGCAGCCACGACACCGAGCGCATTCTGTGGACGCTGACGCCAGGCGCCGAGACGCGCGCCGACAAGGAGTTCAACGCGGCGAACCTGGCGAACGGCAAGCAGCGGCTGCGCATTGCGTCGCTCATTCAGTTCACCATGCCCGGCGCGCCGACGATCTACTACGGTGATGAGGTCGGCGTGACCGGCGACGACGACCCGGACGACCGGCGCACCTATCCGTGGGTCGAGACCGGCGGCAACCCGGATCGGGCGCTGCTCCGCCACTACAGCGACCTGGCGCGCATCCGCCATCACTACCGCTCGCTGCACGCTGGCGATCTGCGCTTCCTGCTGGCGGACGACGCCGCCGGTACAGTGGCGTATTCGCGCATCAGCGGCGACGACGCGGCGATTGTCGCCATCAACCGCAGTTCACAGCCGCGCACGCTCGATATTCCAGTCGCCGGGGTCATTCCCAACGGCACGGCATTCTTCCCCTCCTACTGCGTCGCCAATGACCAGTTGAAGAACTGGCTGAACGTCCAGAACGGCCGGCTGCGGGTGACGCTCAACCCAATGAGCGCGGTGCTGTTGACCAGCTACCTGGCGGACCTGACGCCGCCAGCGGTTCCGACGGGCCTGCGGGTGACGGGCGAGGGGGACGGGCAGGTAAGCCTGGCGTGGAACGGCGTCCCCGGCGCGGCGGGGTACAACCTCTACCGCAGCCCATTGAGCGGCGGCGGGTTCGTGAAGGTCAACGACGCGCCGCTGGCGGCGGTCGCCTATACCGACGCCGGGTTGCGCAACGCACGCGACTACTTCTACGTCGTGACTTCGGTTGACGAGAAAGGAAACGAAAGCGCCGTCTCGAACGAAGTGCGCGCCATGCCGCGCCTGCAGATCGGATGGGCGAACCTGCAATGGCCCCCCTCGATCACCCACACCATCAGCGCCATCAACCGCACCCCGCTGATCTACGGGCAGGTCTGGATCAACGGCGTCACCAATCGGCCGGGAGCAACGGAAGGGCTGCGCGCGCAACTCGGCTATGGACCGCGCGACAGCGACCCGGCGGGCAACCCTGCCTGGACCTGGATCGAAGCGGAATTCAACGTCGATGCCGGCAACAACGACGAGTTCAAAGCCAGCCTGCTGCCAGATCAGACCGGCGCGTTCGATTATGCCTACCGCTACTCCACGACGAACGGGCGCGAATGGGTCTACGCCGACCTTGACGGCATCGGCAACGGCTACAGTCCAGCGCAGGCGGGCAAGTTGACCGTGGTTCCCAGCGGCGACACCACACCGCCAGCGACCCCGACCGGGCTGACGGTCGTTACGGCGTCACCGGCTGGCATCGCGCTGCGCTGGAACGCAGTCACCGGCGACCCAACGCTCTACGGCTACGAGGTGCGGCGCAGCAGCGTCTCTGGCGGACCGTATACCACAATTGCGACGGTCACCGGCGCGGAGCACACCGACACATCGATCACGCAGGGCGCAACCTACTACTACGTCGTGCGCACGGTTGACACATCGTTCAACCGATCCGGCAACTCCGCCGAAGTCGCTGCGACCGCCGAACTGCGCACGGTGAGTGTCACCTTCACCGTGACCGTTCCGGCGACGACGCCAGCGGGGAGCACGGTCTACATCGCCGGGTTCCTCGACCGTCTCGACGGCAACCTGCCGCAATGGAACCCCGGCGGCGTCGCGCTGACGCAGATTGGACCGAACCAGTGGTCAATCACGCTCACCGGGAAGGAAACGACCCAGATCGAGTACAAATACACCCTCGGTTCGTGGGACTACGTCGAGAAGGGCGCGGCGTGCGACGAGATCGCCAACCGCCAGTTGACCCTGAGTTACGGCGCGAACGGCGTGCAGGTCGTGAACGACAGCGTGCCGAACTGGCGCAACGTAGCGCCGTGCGGGAATTGACCACGCGCCCCTCACCCCCGACC
>DAOTWI010000939.1:0-8856 GCA_034436075.1 Roseiflexus sp. | reverse complement strand
GGGCGCGGCATCGCCGCGCCCCTACACGGACCTTTTCTCCTCTCGCCTCTCGCCCCTCGCCTCTCACCTTGTGGTATGATGCATGGCGTTCCGTCTCGAACGTAAAACGCCATGATCGATGTTCCGCGCATTGCTGCTGGATTGGTGTTGAGCGCCGCCATCGGCGCTGTTGCGTACCGCCGGAATTCGCTCGACCTGAGCGGGTGGCTTGGCGCGATTATTACCGGCACATTGACCTTTGGTTTTGGCGGGTGGACGTGGGGGTGCGTGCTGATTGTCTTTTTTGTGACATCCAGCGCGCTCTCCCATTTTCGTCAGGCGCAGAAGCAGCGCATTGCTGGTGAGAAGTTCGAGAAGGGCGGGCGACGCGATCTCTGGCAGGCGCTCGCCAACGGCGGCGCGGGTGCAGCGCTTGCCCTGGTCTATGGGTTGACCGGCGAACCGGTGATGTTGCTGGCGGCATACGTCGGCATTATGGCGACGGTGACCGCCGATACCTGGGCAACCGAAATCGGGGTCCTCAGTCCGCATCCGCCGCGTCTGATCACCTCTGGCAAGGTTGTGTCGCCTGGCACGTCCGGCGGCGTGACACTCTACGGACTCGGCGCTTCAGCCGGAGGCGCGCTGCTGATCGGCGCTGCGGCGCTGGCGCTGATGGCCGCTGAGCACGGAAACTGGCTTCCTCTGTTGTTACCGGCGGCGCTCGTCGGCGGAGTCGCAGGCAGCCTGTTCGATAGTCTGCTCGGCGCAACAGTTCAGGCGATGTACCTTTCGCCAACCGGTGAAACCGAGAAGCGCGCCTCGCGCGAGGGGCGCGTCTTTCCCCTGGTGCGCGGCTGGCGCTGGATGAATAACGATATGGTCAACTTCCTCAGTTCGCTGGCAGGCGGCGCCGTCGCCGCTGGCATGTACGCCTGGATTGGCGGGTGATCAAACCGCCGGAACCTGCTGCGTCAGGCAGTGCCACGCGCCAAGCCCCCATACCATGTCGGTGCAGTCGATCCCCACGATCTCGCGCGTTGGGAAGAGGTCCGCCAGGATCGCCGCTGCGCGCTCGTCGTTCGGATGGTTGAAGGTGGGGAGCAGCACGATGCTGTTGGCAATGTAGAAGTTGGCGTAGGAGGCGGGCAGGCGCCGCCCTTCGTACACAACGGCTGGCGGCATGGGCAGCTCCACGATCCGCAACGCGCCGCCGCGCAGATCGGTCATGCTGCGCAGGCGGCGCAGGTTTTCCCGGAGCGCGGCGTAATTTTCGTCCGCCGGGTCGCTTTCCACGACCGTCACCACCGTGTCGGGCGCGACAAAGCGCGCCAGGTCGTCGATGTGCCCGTCGGTGTCGTCGCCGACGATCCCATCGCCGAGCCAGAGCACTCTGGAGACGCCCAGATAATCGTACAGTCGCTGCTCGATCTGCTCGCGGGTGAGGTGCGGGTTGCGGTTGGGGTTGAGCAGGCATGCCTCGGTTGTCAGCAGCAGCCCTTCGCCGTTGACATCGATCGAGCCGCCTTCTAGCACCATGCCGCCTTCGAAGCAGGACACGCCAAGCGCCTCCGCCATGCGCCGGGGAATCTGCTGATCCAGGTCGTAGGGAGGGTACTTGCCGCCCCAGGCATTGTACTCCCAGCGGATCGCCGCCAGCGGATCGCCGCCATTACGCACGACGAAGATCGCGCCGTGATCGCGGCACCAGGCGTCGTTCGTCGGGAAGCAGTGGAAGCGGATGTCGCCTTCGGCGCCGGCGCTGCGCAGCAACCGGCGCGCCTCTTCTTCCATCGCCTCGTCGTTGACGTTGATGTGGACGGTTTCAGAACGCGCCAGCGCGGCGACCATGCGCGCATAGATCGGCAGGATGGCATGCAGTTTGCCGGGCCACGACTCCTCGTTGTGGGGCCAGGAGAGCCAGGTCGCCTGGTGCGGCGTCCATTCGGCGGGCATCCGGTAGCCGAGTTGCGCTGGCGTTGGCTGGGAGGTCGTCATACTCGCTGCGTCACTCCTCATCAATGTAGCGCCTGGTGATCTCGCCATACGCATCGATCCGCCGGTCGCGCAGGAAGGGCCAGTGGGTGCGCTGTACGTCAATACGCGCCAGGTCAACCGGCGTGACCAGCACTTCCGGGCGATCAACCGCCGCCCTTGCCAGGATCGTTCCAGACGGGTCGGAAACGAAACTCTGCCCCCAGAACTCGATGCCGCCATCCGGGTCGCCTTCGTGCCCGGTGCGGTTGACGCTGACGACGTAGCAGCCGTTGGCGATGCCGTGGGATCGTTGAATAATCTCCCAACTGGCGTGCTGCGCCGCGCCGTATGTCTCCTTCTCTTTGGGATGCCAGCCGATTGCCGTCGGGTAGAACAGCATGTCGGCGCCGCGCAGCGCCGTGAGACGCGCCGCTTCGGGGTACCACTGGTCCCAGCAAATGAGGACGCCAACTCGCGCATAGCGGGTGGCAAACACTTTGAACCCCAGGTCGCCGGGGGTGAAGTAGAACTTCTCGTAGTAGAGCGGATCGTCGGGAATGTGCATCTTGCGGTATTTGCCCAGATAGCGTCCATCGGCGTCGATCACGGCGGCGGTGTTGTGGTACAACCCTTCGGCGCGCTTCTCGAACAAGCTGGCGATGATCACCACGCCGAGGTCGCGCGCCAGCGCGCTCAGGGCCTCGGTGGACGGACCGGGGATCGGCTCCGCCAGCGCGAAGTGGCGATGATCCTCACTCTGGCAGAAGTAGAGCGAACGAAACAGTTCCGGCAGACAGACGATCTGCGCGCCGCGCGCCGCAGCCTCGCGGATGCCTTCAACGGCGGCGGCGACGTTGCGCTGCGGATCGCCGGTCATGCGCATCTGCACCAGACCGACAGAAACAGAACGTGACATCGCTTACTCACTTTCGTGGAAAACTGTTCAGGGCAACAGGTCGCGCACCGGAAGCCGCGCGATCTCCACGCCGTCGAGGACGACCGGGATCACATCCTCCTCAGGAACATCCTGGCGCTGTGCGTAATCGGCTTCCCCTTCGGAAACTGAAGGCTGTGCATACCATTCGACCTTGCGCTCCACAAGATTGACGATCCAGTATACCGGGATCATTGCGCGTGCATAGATCCGCTTCTTCAGGGTTCGATCGCGCAGGAGCGTCGTATCTGCCGCTTCCACAACCAGCGCAACATCCTGCGCCTGCGGATGGCGATCGCGATACTGACGGCGCTCACCACGGACAACCAGCACGTCCGGTTCCGGCTCGCTATCGTCAGCGGTGAACGGTTCCTGCGCATCAACGTACCACTGCGCTGGCACAACCTGCGCCAGCGCGTTGCGCGTTAGATGGGTCGCAAGGCTGTGCGACGGATTTTTGGGCATTTTCGTCACCAGCAACCCTTCGAGAAACTCGACGGGATCATCGTCGGTGAGGATGCCAGTCTGGATCATGTGATGGTACTGCTCCAGGCTCAGCCGCCAGACCGGCGCCTCCGGGATGGTCATTGCCAGCGCACGATGCTGATCGGTTGCAACTGTCATACCTGCCTCACTTGCCTGGATCGAAGCCATTCTTCGCGCAGCGTCGCAATATCCTGGCGCCATGCCGCAACCAGCGAGTCGGTCGCCGGATTGCCGCCTTCGCGCGCGACATGCCATTTGCGGAACGCCAGTTCATTCTGCGCCAGCGCCAACCGCCAGGGAATGCCGCGGCTGCCCAGCGCGCCAAACATGCGATCATTCACAATCGCGGCATACTCTTCGGGGGTGACGCTGACACCAACTTCGTCTGCCAGATAGGTGCGGATCACGTCGCGTTCCCAGCGCGACGTCTGCGCCAGCAGCACCAGCAGTGCGATGTAGAACACACCCTGCACCAGCACATTCATAATCGCCGCCGCCGTCCAGAGGGCAAATGGCGATATGCTCATCAACCCGCCTTCGACATCGTACCCCATCATCACGAGGATGACAGCGAGGAGGAACACGCCCACCGAGTTGTTGAGCGCATGCCCGAAGACCGCTGCCAGGTACCCGGCAACCGGCGCTCCCAGCGTGGTGCAGCCGCCGCCGGTCGACTGGCGCGCAAACCCGACGCCAGCGCCACAGATCGCGCTCCACAGCATATGCCCATTGAAGCCAAGAAAGACAAACCGGCCGGCGAACTGCTCGGCGAACGGCGCCACGCCGCTTTCAGCATACCCCTGCATTACATACAGCGCATACTCGGCGATGTTGAACCCGATCCCGACCAGCGCGCCGTAGATAATGCCGTCGCGCACATTGTCGAACTCAGCGCGCAGAAACCAGAAGAGCACCAGGATCGCCAGCCCCTTGAACGCCTCCTCGACTGGCGGAGCGACCAGCGCCGCCGCGAGCAACTGTCCGAGCAATTCGGGATCGACCCCGCCGACGATCTCCAGGCTGACGGTGATGAAACCGAAGCCAAGCGCGTTGAAGATCGCGGACAGTCCCGTGCTGATAACCGCACCCCACACAACCGCGCCAATCGCCAGCCAGAGCGACTCACGCTCGCGCCGGTCGAGCCAGCGCAGCAGCGCCAGCAGCGGCAGCGACGCGACTGTGCCAATCAGAATGCCAGTCAGGAAAACGCCAACGCGCGTGATGGGCTCCAGAATCCAGAGTGTCAGGTGCCCCAGGAAGGCAAAGGCGAGCAGCGCCAGTAACCCCGCAACAAACAGGCATCCTCCAAAGGGGCGCTCAATGGGAGAGCCGACCATCGCACGCGCGACCAGTTTCGCCGAAGCGGGCATAGACTCCTCTCACATATCCCATGTTGCGTCGCCAAAAAATCCTTCCGGCGCATGCGCCAGGAAGCGCTCGATAGTGGCGCGCCGATCGCCAAGCCGGAACGATGGACCGTGACCAGGATAGCAGATCGTGTCATCACTCCAGGCCAGCACAATCGTGCGTAGTGTCGCCAAAGTCGTGCGGAAATCGTCCGCCGACCAGGTGCGCCCCGGTCCGCCATCGAACAGGGTATCGCCGACGATGGCAATTGGCGCGCCATCGACCAGGTAGCACACCATGTCGGCGGTGTGACCGGGGGTGTGCCATGCGCGGATTGTTGAGGCGCCGACCATTACGCCATCGCCGTGCGCTAGCGCGCGATCAACGCGCAGCGCCACACCAGCAACGTAGGGGCCGGGATGGGCGACGACTGGTATGCCAAGCCGGCTGCGCATCTCGTCGAGCGCGCCGATGTGATCGGGATGGGTATGCGTCAGCAGAATCGCAACCGGCGTTGTGCCGTCGAGCATGGCGGCGAGTTCGTCCGGTTCCGCGCCAGGGTCGATCAGGACACTGTGGCGCGTCGTTGGGCACACCAGCGCATAACTGTTCATGGGCCAGGGACCGACCGTTCTGGTGCGCAGTTCCATAGGCGCTCCGCTTGAGTAACGACATCTCTGCCCCTGCATCTTAGCGGATCGTGATGATAAGTGTCAAATGAAGAAGTTGACAGACGCTTCCGCAATACGGTACACTACTCTGTGCGCGGCGCGCCTGTCCAATGGTGGTGTGGCAGCCGCTCGTTATTCAGGAGGAGAAGCGCGGTGTTCGAGAGTTTGCCCGACGGTCTGGTCACGATCGTGGCATTCCTGCTGATGCTCGGGCTGCTGGTGCTGGTCCACGAGCTGGGGCATTTTCTGACGGCGGTCTGGTTCGGTATCAAAGTCGAAGAGTTTGGTCTGGGCTATCCGCCGCGTGCGATGGTGCTCTTTGAGCGTAATGGCGTCAAATATACGCTCAACTGGCTGCCCATCGGCGGATTTGTGCGCTTCGGCGGCGAGGGGGATCAGATTTATGGGGTCGGCAGTCTGTCCGCAGCATCGCCGTGGAAAAAAATCGCCGTTTTGTTCGCCGGACCGTTGATGAACCTGCTGCTGGCATTCCTGATCTTCAGCGGCATCTTTATGGCGCGCGGCGTCCCCGCTCCCGCCAATGGCGCGCGCATCGACATCGTCTACCCGGCGACCCCTGCTGAACGCGCCGGGTTGCAGAGCGGCGATCTGCTGATTGCGCTCAACGGACGCACACTCGATACCGATCTGAGCGTCATTCGCCTGATTGCGGCAGACAACCGCGGTCGCTCGATAGAGGCAATCGTCGAGCGCGATGGGGCGCGCATTGTGCTCATGATCACCCCCGGTCCCTGGGAGCGCGACGGTGTGGCGTTTGAGAACGGGTTTGGCTTCGCGTACACGCCGAATATCCGGGTTGTTCCCGCAACGCCGCTCACGGCGCTGAGCACCGGTTTTACGTACACCTTCGATATCCTGGAACGATTTATCGCTGGCATCGGTCAGATGCTCGGCAGCCTGCTGGGGATCAACGAAGCGCCGCCAGGCGGCGTCGCCGGGGTGGTTGGCATTGCCCGCGGCACCGGCGAGGTTATTCAGCGTGATGGCTGGATTGGCTTCTGGCAGTGGACGGCGCTTATCAGTCTCAATCTGTTTCTGATCAACCTGTTGCCCATCCCGGCGCTCGATGGCAGCCACATCCTCTTTTCGCTGATCGAGATCGCGCGCGGCGGCAAGAAGATTCCGCCTGAGCGCGAAGCGATGGTGCACGCCATCGGGTTCATGATGCTCATGGGCTTGATGGTCGTCATCACTGTCTCCGATGTCGCCAACTGGATTGGCGGCAATCCGGTGTTGGGCGGCGGATAGTGCCACTGCGCCTGAGCCATGCCCGGTCAACGATTGCCGACGATACGCGCCAGCGAAATTGGCGAATATGTCTACTGCGCGCGCGCCTGGTGGCTGCGCCGGGTCGCCGGGCTCGAACCAGAGGGGCGCGAACGGCGCGAATACGGCGCAACGCTCCATCACCGCCACGCCCGATCCGTCGCTCTGAGTCGTCTGTTGTTAATTGTTGCTGCACTCCTTGGCGCACTCGCGCTGGCGCTGCTCGCTGGCGGCGGATTGGCAGGCTGACCTGTGGCGATCACCATTGGGCTGGCGCTGCTTCTGCTTGCTCTGGTCGCGCTGATCGGCGCCCTGCGCCTCCGCGCTGCCACGGGACTTCCCTGGGCGCCGGTGGTGTACCGCGACACCGATGCCCAATCGCCAGAACGGCCGCTGATAGCGCGGCGGATTGGACTGGTTGGGAAACCCGATTACTTAATTCAACAGCGTGGACGTCTCATCCCGATGGAGGTCAAGCCGGGTCGGCATGCCGCGCGCCCGTATGAGTCCGATCTGATGCAACTGGCGGCGTATTGCCTGTTGATCGAGGAGACAACCGGCATCGCCCCGCCATACGGCTTGCTGCGCTACGCCAACCGAACGTTTCGGCTGTCGTACACCGCGCGGGTGCGCGCTGAGACGCTGGCGCTGATCGAGGAAATGCGCGCGGCGCTTGACAACGAGTGTGATCGGAGTCACGATGATCCTGCGCGGTGCCGCGGGTGCGGTTTTTTCGCCGTGTGTGATCAGGCGTTGCAATGACGGTCATTACGCGCGATATGGTGGCGGAACAGATCGACCAACGATTGTCCGGCGCCACAACCGGCGAAGCGCTGGCAGCATGGGCATTCGACCGGTTCTATGCCGTGGAACTTGGTCTGGCGCATCTCGAGACGGGCGCTGAAAAGCGCATCAGCGATGCGCTCGATGCGCTCATGTTCAGCGATCACGAGACGTTTCGTCTAAACGAAGAGGAACTGCGCAGGCTGGCTGCGCTGCCGAGGATGCCATGAAGATTCGAACCCATCCGCGCATCGGCGCCATTTGTGTCGGCGACGAGGTGTATTCGTACCGCTATCACCTGTTCGCTCGCGTCGAAGCCGTCTTTCCGGCGGCGGTGTGCGTCAAAATTGCGGCGATCGACGGCGTGCATCCGCTGGAATTGACGCTCATTCCCCAACTCTGGCGCGCCGACGATATCGAAAATCTGAGCGTGTGCCGCTACTGCGGCGGACGCGACGACCTCCACCTCGAACGAGAAACTGGCATTCCATTTCGCGTATGCGCTCACTGTTGTGTTGTCCCGCCGCAAGAGCACCAGTATGTTCAGTGGCGCTGGTGGTAGATCAGCCTTCCGGGTTGATCAGCGGCTTCGGATAGACCCTGCCATACGGCTCGCCCCACCACTCCGCAAGTGAGCGACCCTCGACAAAGATCTGCACCCCGCTGACACCCGGCAGCGTGGTCAGCGATTCGACCAGCGTGCGCACCGCGGCGTTGCGATCCGGCGCCTCGGCGAATTGGGCGCTGAAATCAACCCGCACGACCCCCCGGTTGATGCTGATCGCGCGCAGATCGGTTCCCGGCGGAATGGTGCGCTGCACGGCGTATTCGTAGATTCCCGGTCCCTCGATCAGCGCGCGAACCGTTCCCTCCGCCACCTGGCGCGTCTTCGGAACCATGCGAATGATACGGATCGTGTGGTACCCATCGTTTGCCAGGTAATACGTCGGCAGAAACTCGGTCGTGGCATAATCGACCGGCAGATTGTTCGGGTTCAACGGGTTGACGACCGGTCGCCCGATTGGACCGCTCCCGTCGATGCCGATGTTTCTGCCGTTGACCTGGAACTGCACCCGGTTGATCGTCTCGAAGTGGGTCAGCGTCAGCACAATCGAGTGCAACCCGCGCGGATCGCCGTTCAGGTGCGGCGGGCGGTCGAAGTTGACCGTCGCAAGCCCATTGTTGATGGTAATGCCCAACAGGCGCGCCTGCGGATCGATCAGGCGCTCGAGCCCGTTGCGCGGCCCCTCGATCAGGGCGTTGATGGCAGCAGCCGCTACTTTGCGGTCTTCCACAGGAACGAGCCGCTGAACCGGCACGAACAGCGTGCCTGTTGCATCACCGAAGTAGAGCCACAACCGCTGCTGCTGAACCGCGGGCGCCGCCGTCGGC
>DAOTWI010000938.1:0-2249 GCA_034436075.1 Roseiflexus sp. | reverse complement strand
CGTCGGGGGTTGCTTTCGCTGCCAGTGCGCTCATATAAGCCTGAACCGCCCGGTCTGGCGCGCCAAGCGCCATCCAGACATCCCCCGCCAGCGCGCGACTGCCGCGCGCCAGGTTTTCGCCCGCCCAACCCCACGGATACGCGGTCAGCACCGTCCAGAGAAACACCCCGATCAGCGGCGTCACTCCGATCATCCGCCGGCGCTCGAAGCAGGCGGCGCGCTGCGCCAGTGCGGTGAATGCCCACGCCGCATAGGGAATGAGCACAGGAAACAAAAAATGCCGGTAGCGCCCTTCGCCGTGCGTGAGCAGCATGGTTGCAATGGCGTAGCCAATCCAGAGCAGACAGAGAACGGTGGGGGCGACCGGCATATGGCAGGTCGGATGGGATGAATCTGGCGTCCGGTTTCGTCTGCGCACCGCGTGCGTCAGACCGACAATCGCGCCAAGAGCGATCATGATGTAGAGCAGGTCATCGAAGATGAGCGCCGCAACGAACAGCGGCAGATCGACATCGGCGTAGTAACTTTCCATGAGGAACCGATCCTGGATCGGCTTGACGCGCGCCAGAAAGACCCAGTTGGGCCAGAGTTTGCGCGCGATGATCAGCGGGTCTTCGCGCAGGCGCTCCAGCCCGCGTTCGGTGGCGTAGTTCGCCCGCTCGACCGGGTTGCTGATGTTTTCAAGGATTCGGTGAATCGTTTCCCGGTCCTCACGCGGTTCGTTGAACACCCACAGGTTGTACGAGAGCCCGGTTTCGATCAGAATGAAGCCGCCATACGCCTGGTAGTTGCGGATCGTCCAGGGGACAATCACCGCCCCCGCGCTTGCCAGGCACACGGCAGCCGCCAGCAGCAGCGTCGCCAGCCGGCGGCGAAGCGTGCTGGCGTTCTGCTGACGGTACAGATGAACCGCCAGCCAGCCCGCAGCAATTGGCAGGAACAGGAGTGCCAGCGATCGGGTGAGCGCCGCCAGTCCCAGCGCCGCGCCCGCCGCGATGATCAGCAACCAGCGTTTTGTCGTCGATCGCTGATCGTTGACCTGAACCAGACTGAGCAGACCGATCTGGAACAGGACAGTAAACAGCGTTTCCGCCATGTACAGGCTGGCAAAGGTGACGTGCGTCCAGAGCACGGCAGTGACGAGCGCCGCCAGCAACGCCGCTTTCCGGTTCACCAGCCGGGTTGTCAGCGCATACGTCAGATAGACGCTGAGCACACTCAGCAGCATGTTCGGCAGCGCAGCCAGGTGGAGCGCGCGCATGGCGCGGGGCCAGCCATCGTCGCCTGCCAGCCCCCAGGAAGCCGCCAGAAACAGCGGGTAGAGCGGCGCGCGCAACCAGTGGTAACGGTCGTAGAACGACCAGCCGCGCCCGTCCAACAGGTCGCGCGCAACCGTGATGTACTCAACCTCATCGTTGGCAGGCTCGTGGAGCGGCTGGCGCCAGAGCAGAAGGCGCAGTCCCAGCGCTAGTGCAAGTGTCATGAGAAGAAGAATGCGTTCCTTCGATGAACTGTTCATTGAATCGGGGATTCCAGGCTATGGCGCGTCGACGATCCGCGCCTCATCGATTGCCACCCCAAGCGGGCGATTGTCGGGACTCGTCCGGTCGATGCTGCGCGGACGATAGGTGGCGCTCTGAATGCTCACCAGAATCTGACCGTCGTCGGCAGCGCCAGGCGGCAGCGGCAGCTGTACCGTCTGCCAGCCCGGCAGCGCGGTCATCTGTCTGGCGTCAGTTCCATCGATGCGGACAATCACCTCTGGAAGCGGCGCACCGGGCAGGCGGTCGCCGCTGAGCCGCAGTTCGAGCATACTGTTGGAGCGCGCCGCCAGCAAAATCTCGGCGTGATCAGTCGTCCAGCGGAAGCCGTTCTCGGCAAAATGAAACCCGCGCACATAGCCGAGATCGAGATCGCCAATGTCGAGATAATCCCGCGGCGGCGCGATAGGTCGGAACACGTCCCATGCCCAGCGTTGCAGGTCTTCGAGCGATGCCGTTTCGTACCGCAGGTCGCGGCGCGCGGCGCGCTCATTCCCTTGCAGACGATACACGGCGCCCCGGAGCAGGTGCGCATACGGATGATCGGGGATAGCGGCGAGAGCGGCATTCAGCTGGTCGAGCGCCGCATCAGCGTTGCCAGTCGCAAGATCGGCGCGCGCCAGAAGAACGCGCGCCAGCGCAGAACGCGCATCCAGGCGGAGCGCTGCCTCGACGGCTGGGCGGGCCATGCCGGCGTGTCCCTTGTCG
>DAOTWI010000937.1:0-2037 GCA_034436075.1 Roseiflexus sp. | reverse complement strand
AGTGCTCTTCTGCGAGCCGAAAATCCCGAAATCGCGGAAGCGCGACGCCGGTGCGCGGCATCGCCAGGTGTTTCAGTGCTCTTCTGCGAGCCGAAAATCCCGAAATCCACCCTCTCGCTCTCCCTTTCGCCCAGGCGATTGGTTGCGACGACGCTCTTTCGCCGCTCCTGAGCCTTCTGGCTGCGCCGCCATGCTGCCCGGATCATAGCATGGATGCGCGCGCTTCGCAACTCGATTCTTGTTTGAAAACCGCGTCAAGTTGCGAAGCATGTCACATCCCTTTCTGAAGAGCAAAATGTCTGTGAAAACTCTTGACACGCCGGTTTTGACGCACGGCGTTTTGAGCGCGCAGCCGGCGAGTTGCGAAAGAGGCGCCAATAGACAGGGGTTAGAGCCATCAGGCGCCCTGCCTTCTCGGGTTCCAGGTTTGCATTGATCGCTCGATGAGCGTGGCATGTGATGGAACACGGATCGGCGCGGATTAAGACGGATTCCCACGGATTGGTTTTCTGGTTCTTGGTTCCTGGTTCTCAGTTCTGTCTCGCACGGACGTCGGCGCGCTATCGCGGTGTGATGTACTGCGGCTCTGCTTGGTTCCTGGTTCTCAGTTCTGTCTCGCGTGGACTGCCAGCAGACGAGCCGATGCCCGTCGTTTTCTGGTTCTTGGTTCCTGGTTCTCAGTTCTGCCTCCTACACCACATCATTGCAGAATCGACGAAATTCGCAGACGGCGCATTGCCGGCGCGAGGCGGGCGGCGCTGGCATGCGTTCGCGGTCAACGGCGTCGCGGATGTCGGCGACTGTGGCGCGCACCCGTTCCCGCAGCGCGGCGCTGATCGTCACTGCCTCGGCTTTGCGCTCCGGCATGTGGTAGATGAAGCCGCGTTTGACCGGGATGCCCCACGCTTCTTCGATCATGAGCGCATAGGCGGTGAGTTGCAGTTTGACGTGCGGCGCGGCTTTGCCTTCGGTGCTTTTGTATTCCACGACGACGATCTCAGTAGCATGTTGCCGGTCGGGAATGGCGATGACCAGATCAACGCGCCCGCGCAGTCCGAGCGTTTCGGAGCGCAGGGGTACGTCGAAAAAGCGTTCGCCCTGTTTCAGCCCGTAGGTGCGCAGCGAACGCCGCTCTTCGCGCCCGCTTTCCGCCCGGTGCTCTTCCATGCCAGCGATCATCAGCTTCGTCATGGGACGGATGTCGGGCAGGCAGTACTGGTAGTAGACGACGCGCGGGCAGTATGCCCACTGTCGCAGGTCGGTCACCTCGAATGTGTCGTCAATCATCGCTTCCTCCCTGGTCAATGACGCGCCGCGCGTTCCAGATGTCGTCCGGAAACGTGAAGAGCTGGATGTTGCCAGCGTTTTTGCCCAGCCGCCGCTTCACTTCGGTCATCAGTTCGCGCTGGTGGGTGCGGCTGAGGTTGCCACTGAAGGCGCTGTATTGAATGCGTTGCAAACCGTAGTCAAGACAGGCGTCGGCGATCTTTTGCCGCGACCGGTCGTCGCGGATGTCGTAGATCAGCAGGCAGCGCATGGCGTCACCATCCCATGACGAACGGCTCGTAGGTCGGGCGTTCGCCGCGCACGAAGGTGGCGATATGGCGCGCCTGGCATTGCAGAATGTGGCGCAGCGGCTGCCGTTTGCCCTCGTATGGCTCGGCGCTGCCCAGGCGCTCGAGGATTTTTTCGACGATGCGCTTGCGGGTGGCGTCGTCGAGCAACCCGTCATCACGCTGGACGATCTCGAACTGGCGGTTGACCAGCCCGATCAGGGTGCGGTCGACGACTGCCTGGCGAAACTCTTCGATCAGGTCGAGCGTCAGGCTCGGTTTGCCCGGTCGGTCGGCGTGCAGAAAGCCCGCATTAGGGTCCAGCCCGGCGAGGATGAGGGCGGTGCGCACCTGCGACTGGAGGACGCCGTAGCCATAGTTGAGCGCCTGGTTGAAGCGGTCGCGCGCGCCGCGCGTTTCACGTCCAGGCCAGCCGAGGTCGTCGGGGATGATGCGCGCGACGGCTGCCCAATAGCGCGCGCCC
>DAOTWI010000936.1:0-13498 GCA_034436075.1 Roseiflexus sp. | reverse complement strand
CTTCGGCTTCAGCGCGCGCAACCTGCTGCTGCGCCTCGATGCGCGCCCGCTCCAGTTCACGCGCTGCGCGCAGCGCATCCTGCTCGGCGACCTGCTTCGCCTCGATGGCGCGCGCAAACTCCGGGCTGAAGTTGAAATCGGTGATTGACACGCTCTCGACGATCACGCCGCGCGGCGTCAACCGTTCACTCAAACCACGCTGAATCAAATCCGACACCTCAGGGCGGCGGGTAATCAACTCTTCCGCCGTGAAGCGCGCCGTCGCCGCCTTGATTGCCTCCTGGATCGCCGGATCGACCACGCGCCGTTCGTAATCGACGCCGATCTCGCGCACCAACCGGTCCACCTGGCTGGAGTCAGGGCGATAGTTGATCACCACCTGTGTCGTCACTGTCTGCAAGTCGCGCGATGCAGCGCTCGAGTTCGACTCGTACCGCTGCGTGCGAACCTCGACCACCGTCACGGACGTAATAAAGGGCATACGGAAATGCAAACCCTCTTCGAGCACGCCGGTGATCTCGCCAAACGTCTTCAACACGCCACGGGTTCCTGCTTCGATGGTTGTGACCGCGTTGCTGACGAGAAAAATGGCGACCACAACGATCAAACTCAGCACAACCAGCGCCGATACCGACCGCCCCCGCGCATCGGGATTCTGAAACGCTCTTCCTTCCTGTCCCTGGCTCATCACACACCTCTTTCTGTATGCTCGCTCTCTCGCTTCATATGACGACAAAGCCCGGAGAGAAACCCTCCGGGCTTCTATCCACGGCATCACTGCTCTTCTGCTACAGTATACCCGATCCTGATGCCTTGTGGATGGAAAGAGCGAGCAACGGGTCTCCTAGGGCGATCGCGTTATTTCCGTGGGAAACTCGGACAGCTCCGCAGCAACCGGCGCCACAGAACTCGTCGCCGGGCATGATAAACCTGCCGGACACCAGCGCAACTCGACATTGTCAACGTAGACCCCTTCGGTACGGGTAATGCTCGCGTCGCTGACAAACCAGAGCTCCACCCACACCTGCGGACGCCCCATCAGGTTGCCGAGGCGATAAACATTCGACAGATCGAACCTGCGGTCAGCCCAGCCGTTCGAATTGCCAGACCAACATGTGCCATACCAATCTATGGCATTGATTGATGCCAGTGCGCACACACGATCATAATTCAACTCCGTATTCATCCAGAGTTTGAAACGGAGTTCAGCAGCGCTGGCGTTGGCTAGACTAAATGGCCCGAAATCCATCGCCGCCTGGGCGCCGTTCGGGTAGCTGGCGCCGCAGGGAAGAGCGCTGCCATTTTCCCCGCCGCCAACCGCCCATCCGCTGAAGCCGCCCTCGAATGCGCGGCAACCGCGGCGCGCCCAGAAGTATTCGCCATTCGCAGCGCCATTATCATCGTAGACTCGCCATGGTCCCGGAAAGTCGTTCTCGAATGTTGTGGATACCAGCGGCTGCCAGTTAGATGGCCTCACTACCAGCGGGAGATGGACATTGCGTGAGGAGGGCGTTGGCGTAGATGTCCGGGTCGGCGTCGGTGTGGTCATCCCAAACGGCGTCGGCGTGGGCGTCCGGATTGGCGTCAGCGTTCGGGTTGGCGTCGGCGTAGATGTTCGGGTCGGCGTCAGTGTGGGTGTCCGGGTCGAGGTCGGTGTTGGCGTGGATGTCCGCACACTCTCTGAGCATGTATAGATGCGAATATCGTCGATAAACCAGCCGTAATCATCGTAACTGTTATCGCTTCCTATGCGAAAGCGGAAACGCACGTTTCTCCCTGCCAGCGATTGCAGGTCGAGACGGCTGGAGATGTAGCCGTTGCTTTCGCCGCCGAATGCTCGACGACCACTGAGCGGGTTGCCGTACGATGAGAGCGTACTGCTGTATCCATTATTGATGAACAGCGCACCGGCATCGCTCCAGCTTGCGCCGCCGTCGACGCTATATTCCACCACGCCTCCGTCGTACTTCACGGTAGGATCATCATCGAATCCATACGCATGCCGGAAGTGCATATAGGCGCCGGTCGGCAACGCGACATCCAGGGTCATGCGGATGAATGAATCGCTTCGAGATCCCAGATTGTAGCCCCACATATTGTATCGCCCACTGGTGGCATAGGTGGCATCGAAACCGTAAGGGTTCGGGGTTTGCGGATAGTGCCACGCATTTGAACCCACAAGAGCGCCAGTCGTCCAGCGACCGCTGGAGGGATTTTCCAGATCATCGAAGAACAGATTGGCGGGTGCGCCTGTGTCGCAGACCGGCGCCTCAGGTGCAGCGCAGGCGGAAGGCTGCCGGTTCATCTCGACGGCATCAATCGCATTCCTGACCTGCTGGCAATCAGCCGCAGTAATGCCGTTCGTCCCGATCAGGTTGGTGCAGGCCTGCTGCAACGCATTGTAGAGATCCTGATAATCGCTGGCTGATGTCAGCAGGCGCGTCTGAACTTCATAGAACATGCTGGCGACTTTCGGAATACCGAGACCGGTCACCGTTCTGCCATTGAAGGTTCCGCCGTCCACCATCAGGAACGCCGCTTTGTTGGCGACGCCGCTGTTCGTGTGCACGCCGCCGTTGTCGCGCTCCTGGACATCGCAATCGTACAGGGAACTGGTCATCCGGTCTGGATCGTTATAGGCAGGCGGATTGCTCATACTGCGGATGGCGCCGCCCGGAACATCTTCGCCCATCAACCAGCGAACGCTGGACGAGTCGTTCCCTTTGCCGTTGGTCAGATCGACAAATTCGCCCCAGATATCGGAGAACGCCTCGTTAATGGCGCCCGACTGATAGTAGTAGAACAGGCGCGAGGTGCGGCTGGTGACGCCGTGGGTCATTTCGTGCGCTACCACGTCGTCCGCCACGAATCCCTGTCCATACACCATCTGCTGACCATTCCAGAATGCATTCGGATAAGGACAGGAAGCGGACGTTGCGGTGGGACAGTAACGGGTCGTTGAGATGAGCGCCATACCAGCGTTGTCGATACTGTCGCGCTGGTGCCGCGACCAGTAGAAGTCGTAGGTATCGCCAGTGTAATCGTAGGCGCGATCAACATCGGTGACGCCGCTGGCGCCGCCTCCCTCGGTACGGCGCAGGTTCGCGGGGTCCTGCAACTCATTGCTCCGCACATTGTTATTATCGTACACCGAGCGGTTTCGCGCAGTATCGATCTGATTGAAGTGCAGCGCAATGACGCCGGTATGCGCATCGACCAGCACAAGTTCGCGGATCGGCAGCAACTCAACCGGTGTCACCTCAAAGCGCCACACCAGGTGGTTCAGGCGCGGACCTGGTCCGCCAAGGATTGCGGGATTGTAAATCCACAACTCCGGCTCGCTCGTCGTCAGCGCATCGATGCTCAGCTCGTAATCTCTGGCAACCTTCGCCAGAGCGCGCTGCCGGGCAGCATCGGCATCGATTGCCGGTGTCGTATTCAGCTTCACATCGGGCGCCACTTCGCCATTGACCGACAGAATATGCTGGCTGGCATCCGACTGCACGATGATCTCGCCTCCCAAAATGGGAACGCCCTGATACACCTGCTGGAAACGAACGAACGATCGTCCACGCTCATCCGTCTCACTGGTCGTGACGGTCAATTCGCTCGCCTGATCGCGCAGTCCGAACAACGAACCGCACGCTGAGAGATAGGCGCGCGCTGCGATTTCCGGCGTTGCATCTGCGGGGAGTGCAACTGGCAGCCGGATGGGCGTATCTGCTACAGTGCCGACAAAGTTCACGCGACCGGTTTCTTTATGCACATCAACGGTCGCACTGCCATGTCCGAGACAGATCGTTTGCAACGCTTCCTGCGGAACCGGCGCCAGAGGCGTTGCGGCGTCAGCAGACAACCTGCCGATGAACGCCAGCAGAATCAGGGTGGTGAGCATGGGTGCAATGCGGATCACGAAGCGCTTCCACTGCACAGTGTCCTTCGGCATACCGACATGCTCCTTTCTGCGGACAGATAGGCGAATAGCTGATGCAGCGCACGATCATCTGCGATACGTCCTCATCCACGGCGGGGCAGCGTATGTCCGGGCGATGATCCGGCAACGCGCAGGTCTCCCCAGACTTTTGACAGCCAATGCACGATTGAGGTTATTGTCCCATACTGAGCGCCGTTTCCTGCAAAGCCGCCAGTTTATTGATCAGGAGCGATAGCGCCGATTGATCGAGGTTCAGATCCGTCAGTTCCGCCGTCAATGTTTCGCTGCCCCGGCGAATGGTGATATCGTAGTGCAGACAATCACGACAATCGGAAAAACGAGGGAGCGATGGCATCGGTTGAACCTGCGCCACCCACGCGCTGATCGCTGCGAGATCCGCAGCGGATATCTGAACCTCTGACCGTCTGCCGGTTCGCTCGTCCGTGGCGCGCAACAATCCATCGTCGGACAGTTCGACCGAACGAATCACCCCTGCAAAACCGCCAGACATCACAAAACTGATCTGCCAGGACATCGATGTATTGTGACCTTGCGACGGCGATGGAGATGGTAGAGGCGTGGACGTGACTGAAAGCGTCGGAGATGGCAGTGGAGAGGTCGTGGCAGCAGGAGAAGCGGTCATCTGGATCGATGGAGCAGGATCTTCGGAGCAAGCCGTTAATATGCTTGAGAGAACCAATATTAATACTATGCACCACTTTTGCCGGATAAACAACATATCTTAAGCCTTATTGATCTTAAATAGAGCGATTGAAACCGATTAACCATAAATGATCACAAACGCTCGCTTAAACTATACATTCCACCCATAACAAGTCCAGTTAAGAGACCGCTATCATTGTCGCAATAATAAAACCAACAATTCTTAAACAACTTCAAAATCTTGCTTATTAAATACAATTCATCGCTGCCATGATCGCGCAATCGAGATCAACCCGTAATCCAGACATCTTCCATCGCACTATGGCGCTCGCATATAGTTCACGTGATAGCGAGAATCGGGAGAAAACACACCCTGAAACGGAACAGCCAGCAACGGCGGTTGTCATCTGACCCGGATCTCAACGGTTATGCACAGGAGAAAATCCATGCGCATCTTGCTGCTCACAACCTTGATAGTCATCACTCTCACTCTTCCGCCAGCGCCGGCGCGCGCCGCAGGCGTCGTTGGCGACGGGACTCCAGGGAGTTGCACACGCGATGCGCTGGCGGCGGCGCTGGCGAGCGGTGGTGAGATCCGCTTCAACTGCGGCGACGCGCCAGTGACGATCCCGGTTGCCGCGACGCTCGACATCCGCACCGCAGCAATCATTGATGGCGGAGGATTGGTGACCCTCGACGGTCAGGGAACGACCCGCATCATATATGTCAATAAACTCGGCGCCGGCACAAAACTGGCGCTCCGCAACATCAGGCTAGTCAACGGACGATCGAGCGGTTTCGAGCCGTTGTTCGGCGGCTGCGTCTATTCCCGTCAGAGCGCCGTCGAACTTGACAATGTCACATTCACCGGCTGTCAGGCGGGGAACGGCGCTGCGCTCTATGTGTATGGCGGCATGCTGACGATTGATCGGAGCACATTCGACAGAAATCAGGCGAGTGATGGCGGCGCAATCTATGCGCTTCAGGGAGGGCGCGTCATTGCGCGCAACTCGTCGTTTACCGCCAATACCGTCACCGGTGATGGCGGCGCACTGTTTATGGACAATTCGCCTCTTGAAGCATCCAACTCGCGTTTTGAGGAGAATAAGGCATTAGGAACGCAATCACAGCCGAATGTCGGTTTAGGCGGCGCGATCTACGGGAACAATCCTGGTGCAACCATAGCGATTGTCAGCAGCCAGTTTCACCAGAACTATGCAAAATTGCAGGGCGGTGCGGTGTTTGCTGATTACAATGCGCCTCTCACCATCGCAAGCAGCAGTTTCACCAACAATCGATCCGAATCGCAGGGCGGAGCGGTCGGGACCTGGAAGACGCAGGCGTCGCTGGCTGGCTGCACGTTTACCGGCAATTCCTCTGGCGGCGGCGGTGGTGCGGTTTTGAGCGGCGAAGCCACGACGATGTCCATCTATCGGAGCGTTTTCAGCGGAAACGTCGCCGGGCGTGATGGCGGCGCGCTCTACAACTACACCGGTCCGCTCACCGTCAATGACACGCTCTTCGATGCCAACCGCGCTGGCACAGACGGCAGAGGCGACACCCGCGGCGGCGCTATCGTCAATTACCGCGCACCAATGACTATCAACACCAGCACGTTCACCGGCAACATCGTGGAGGGAAGCAACGGATTCGGCGGCGCGATCGGCAATGCGGGCAGCGCCACGATCGTCAACAGCACGTTGTACAACAATGCCGCTGAATATGGCGGCGCCATCTACGGGCTCCGCGACACGCGCGCGGTCAATGCGACCATCGTGCGCAACCGGGGAACAAACGGCGCCAACCTGAACTGGGAACAAACCACCACAATGACGCTCAAAAATACCCTGATCGTTCACAGCGGCGGCGGGCGCAGCTGCCGCCGCGCCGCGTCTGCCGATGAAGGCGGCAACCTGCAGGAGGGCGACACGAACTGCTTCCCCGATCAACCAGCGCTGTCCCTGGGACTCGGTGCGCCTGCAATGCACGGCGGTTCCACACCGACCATCGCGCTGCCGACTGGCAGCCCGGCGATTAACGCCGGACGCGACTGTCCGCCCTTCGATCAACGCGGGTTTCCGCGCGTCGGCGCCTGCGACAGCGGGGCCTTTGAGTTCGGCAGCGCCGCGCTCAATCTGAGCGAGGCGGCATTCCTGCCACTCATTGTGCGCTGAGACGATCGCCTTTCACTTGCGCGCCTGCGCCGCACGCGACTGATCGACAGCTTCTTTGGTTGTGCTGATATGGGGACGTTTTGCCGAATACACCACCCGGAAGGCGTCTCCTTCGTGCAGACGATCGTACTCTGAGGGCAAGACCGCCTCATTTTTCTGGTAGGTCTTGCCAGAAGCATCTCGATACGCATAGACCAGCCGATGCCGGTTGCCCGGGCTGGCTGCGCTGCGATATTTGCGCACCACCACTGCGTCCGTCTCGATGCCATTCGCCAGGATTTCCTGGAAGTGATACATGCGCTGGATGAAGCCGAACGCCATCAACCCGACGATGACAAGCGGAAGAATACAAAACAGAAGACCAAACAGAACCTCGCCGCTCATCGGATGCGCCTCCCCTCACGCTCGCAACTGCGCTGCCAGGTCTTCAGCCGACGTCACCGGCAACTGGCAGGCATAGTTCTGGCACACATACGCCGTCGCCCTGCCGTCGATCCGCCCGCGACCCACGAGCAGCGGCGACGGAATGCGCGGCGGGTCCTCGCCAGGGCGCGCCAGCACAATCACACGGTTTGGACGGAACGGTTTGAGCGCGATCGCCGCCAGCGCGCGTGTATCATCAGCCTCCGGGTCGCCAATCAGCGCAATTTCGCGCGGCTGGCTCAATGCAAACTCAGCGGCCGCCAGGTAGCGCCCAAAGCCAGTCGGGTAGCGCTCCATAAAGGGAACCATCGCGCCGAGCACGGTCAGCGCCCGTTCGCGGTAGCGCGGCTCGTCGAAGATCAGCGCCAGTCGCAGCAGCAGATCGGCGGCGGCGGAACTGCCGCTCGGCGTTGCGTTATCGCCCGTGTCGCGCGGTCGGATGACCAGTTGCTCGTGATGCAACCCGGTATCGTAAAACCCGCCGATCCCATCATCCCAGAACCGGTCCAGCAGCGCATCCGCCAGCGCGCGCGCCTCCAGCAGCCAGCGCGGATCGAAAGTCGCCTCGTACAGCGCCAGCAATCCGTCCGCCAGCAACGCATAGTCTTCCAGGAACGCCGGGGTCGGGTTGGCGACGCCCTGCCGCCAGGACCGCAGCAATTCGCCATCGGCGCGGCGCAATGCGCGCAGGAGGAAATCCGCACAGCGCACCGCCGCTGTCCGATACTCCTCACGATCCAGCACGATAGCGCCAAGCGCAAACGCGCGCAGCGCCATGCCGTTCCAGGCAGTCAACACTTTATCGTCGAGTTCTGGCTTTGGGCGATGCTGGCGCACCTCGAACAGCACCCGCCGTCCTCGTTCCGCAATGGCTTCCACCCGCTCGACCGGCATACCCATCACGCGCGCCACTTCCGCCGGAGAGCGTCGCACGTGGAGGATATTCTTGCCCTCGAAATTGCCACGCTCGGTCACTCCATACAGCGCCGCGAACACGGTTGCGTCCGCGCCGAGCGCCTCCCGGATCTCGGCAGGCGTCCAGACGAAAAACGCCCCCTCATGCTTGTGCGTCGCATCCGGCGCTGGCAGCGAGTCGGCATCCTGCGTACTGAAGAATCCCCCGTCTGGATGCTGCATCTCGCGCCGCATGTACTCCAGCGTCTCCTCGGCGATGCGACGGTAGAAGGCGTTGCCGGTCGCCTGGAATGTTTCCAGATAGACCCGCGCCAGCAGGGCATTGTCGTACAGCATCTTCTCGAAGTGCGGCACGAGCCATTGCGCATCGACGCTGTACCGGTGGAATCCGCCGCCGATCTGGTCGTACATGCCGCCTTCCGCCATTGCTCGCAGCGTCTTCTCCAGCATCTCCATGCCTCTGCCGGTTCGCGTGGCGTAGCGCAGCAGAAACTCCAGCGTCATCGGCTGCGGGAACTTGGGCGCGCGCCCAAAACCGCCGTATTCTGGATCGAACGCCTGCTGCAAACCCACGAAAGCAGCATCCAGCGCAGCGGGCGTGAGTGCGCCGTCGGGCAGCTGCATCCTGGCAGCCTCACGCATCCGCTCCACCAGATCGCGCCCGCGCGCCAGCAGATCATCGCGGCGGGTCGCATACGCCTCGGCGACAGAACGCAGCACACGCCGGAACGACGGCATCTGCCAGCGATCGTCGGGCGGAAAGTAGGTTCCAGCATAGAATGGCGCGCCATCAGGCGTCAGAAAGACCGTCATCGGCCATCCGCCGCTGCCGGTCAACGCCTGCACCGCCGTCATGTAAATAGAGTCCACATCTGGACGCTCCTCGCGATCGACTTTCACGTTGACGAAATACTGGTTCATCAACGCGGCAGTCTCGTCATCCTCGAACGACTCGTGCTCCATCACGTGGCACCAGTGGCACGCCGCATAGCCCACACTCAGCAGAATGGGCTTATCCTCCGCCTTTGCACGCGCAAACGCTTCCTCACCCCAGGGATGCCAGTCCACCGGGTTATATGCGTGCTGCAACAGGTAGGGACTCGTTTCGTTAATCAGGCGATTCGGACGCCGGATTTGCTCAGTATTCGACATGATTGCTCGCTTCCCAGCAACAATGACCGCCAGAAACTCGTACTCCTGCTCAAGTCTACCACACTTCACGCAAATCCACAGGTTCTGTCACCCCATTGTCAACTCCACAGCGCCGATCTCCCGTGCTATACTCAATCTGTCACCCGGGAAGATCGGATATGCGCGTGTCTGGATGTTCCCGGAGGAGGAGACGCATGCAATCACTCGAAACCTGGCTTGGCGCGCGCGGCTCTACACTGGCGCAGGCGCTCGACAAACAGCGCGACATGATTTGTGATCAGGTCACGCGCAAACTTGCGACCAGCTATCCTGATCTCTGTCCCAATCTCCCGTCAGAAGACCCCGAACTCTCGCAGCAGATCATGTTCCAGCAAACGCCACAGCGTTTCCACACCATGCTGCTAGCGGCGCTCCGCTTTGGAACGCTGGCGATCATCGAGCGCGAGTATCGCTGGCTCTGGGGCATTGTGCAACGTTTTGGCGTCGAGCGTCCGCACTTATTGCAGCAGGTGCGGTGGTATTTCGAGGCGGCGCGAGCATGCGCTCCGCTCTCACTCGAAGATCGCGCCTGGCTCAGTGTGCTCGAGTCCGCCATTGAACAGATCGTGCTGACGGTAACAAGCGCCTCGCCAATGAATGTGCAACCGCCACACCCTTCATATCCCCGTGCCATTGCGCGGGTGCAGTCATGAATGGTCAGAAAACGACGCCAGCCAGCGGCTTACGATGTGTGCGAAAATAATCCGGTATCGCCACGTCCAGCCCGCGCAGGCGGGCTTCGCTTCCCGCAGCCCCCAGCTTATGAAGTTTGAGAACATCATCCGGCATCGCCCGGTTGAGCCCGCGCAGGCGGGCTTCGCCTCACGTAGCCCGCGACTTCAGCCGGGCTACGAGGCGCAGAGCGGAATATGTATTCAAACTCTATCAGCCGCCAGGCAGACTCCGCTCACCGCAAGCATCGCTTGTGTTTCTCGCAATGACGACAACACAGATGAGAGAGACTTCTATGCGCATATCATCGCTGTTCGGGCGCACCCTGCGCGAAACGCCCGCCGATATCGACTATCCATCGTTACGCCTGATGATCCGCGCCGGTCTGGCACGCCTTTCTGCAGGCGCTCTCGCGTTCCTGCCGGTCGGTACGCGCGTCCTGCACCGCCTCGAAACCATTGCACACGAGGAACTGATGCGCATCGGCGCACAGGAACTCTCTCTCCCGCTGTTTCGACCATTCGCGGCGCCAGGGCATCTGTTGCCTGATCCTTCAGCCCTGCATTGCACCGATCAATCCGGGCGATCCCTGACATTCGCGCCAACCGATGCACCAGCTACCGCCAGCCTTGCCGCAGGCGAGATCGCCTCGTACCGCCAGCTACCTGTGCTGTTGTATCAGATGCACCCTGTCTATTGCAGCGACTGTCGCTCATCGTGGTTGAGGGAAGGGGTCGCGCTCACCATCTACGCACTCGACAGCGGCGCCGCTGAACTGCAACAGACAGGCGCACAGGTGCATAGCGCCTTCGAGCGCATATTCCGCCGCTGCGACATCCACCTCCTGGCGGCGGAAGCAGGCGTCAGCGACGGAAGCAATGGCGCCGCACACGCATATGTCGCCGCCTCCGGGTACGGCGACACCAGTATGATGATCTGTGCATCCTGCGGCTATGCCGCAGTGCTGGAAGCGGCGCGCATCTCTGCTAACAGCGCAACCGCAGCATCCAGAGCGGGAGATGAACCGGGTCTGCCGGAAGAAATCGCCACGCCGAACTGCGCCACAATTGCCGATCTGGCGCGTTTTTGCGGCGTCCCTGAGTCAGCAACTGCCAAAGCGGTCTTCTTCGACTCACCTGAGCGCGGGCTGATCTTCGCCGTGATCCGCGGCGACCGCGACATCAATACACGGAAGCTCTGCACTGCGACCGGTGTCTCGACCCTCACACCGGCGCGCCCTGAACAGATCAGCGCAATCGGTGCGGTTGCCGGATATGCGTCGCCAGTCGGGTTACCAAACCGCGCGTCCAGCCGTGTCCTTATCGTCGCCGACCCATCGGTCACAACCGGATCGCCGCTCATCGCGGGCGCCAACCGCCACGGTTACCACCTGCGCAACGTCGTGTACGGGCGCGACTGGCGCGCCGACCTTGTCACAGACATGACGCTCGCGCGCGCTGGCGATCCCTGCGTAAACTGCGGTAATCCGCTCCAACCCGCAACCGGTCTGGCAGTCGGTCGTGCGATGCACGGCAGCGCTCTCCTGCCCGATGCAACGTTCCTTGATCGGGAAGGGATCGCACGCCCGATTGCTATGGCATCCTCCAGCCTCTATCTCGAACGACTGATCCTGACGGTTATCGAACAGCACTGCGATCAAGCGGGGATCATCTGGACGCCGGAGACGGCGCCGTTCGACGTTCACCTGATTCGCCTTGGCAAGCAAGACGCGACTCGTCACTCCGCCGATACGCTCTATGATGCACTCATCGCAGCAGGAGTCGCCGTTTTGTACGACGACCGTGACGACACCGCCGGCGTCAAGTTCAACGACGCCGACCTCATCGGTCTGCCGCTCCGCCTCGTGATTGGCGATCGCTTTCTCTCCGACGGTCTGGTGGAAATCAAACAGCGCGCAACCGGTGTTATAACCAAAACACCGCGACGGGAGATCATAGCCGAAATACAAAAAGCGCGGACACCAGCAGGCTAATGGAGTTTGAGAACATAATCCGGTATCGCCCGGTTAAGCCCGCGAAGGCGGGCTTTGCTTTCCATAGCCCGCGACTTCAGTCGCCGGGCGGGTAGGCGGATAGCGGAATAATTTTTCAAACTCCATCAGCCGCCGGGCGGACGAGCGAATATGCGAACAGCACCCATCTACGGCACTGGCGCCATTGTACGCTGCGCCAGGTAGATGCGCGGCGCCATCCCGCCGGTTCGCACCCGCACGACATTCGTGAGCGTCCAGACGCCGGCATGCTGTTCAAACACACGTTCGATCAGGCGCACTTCGTGGGTCAACAAACACATTCTGGCGCCAGGCGCCGCCACCCGCGCAGCTTCAGCGATCAGCCGGGGGTAGAGCGTTTCATTCGTGCGATGCGAGCCGATCAACTGACCAAACGGCAGATCGGCGCAGATCATATCGACAGAACCAGACTCGATCGGCAACGATGCGGCGTCCCACTGTTCCAGTCGCGCCGCGTTTGCAAACCCTGCCGCCTCCAGATTGCGCCGGGCACACTGCAGCGCTTCCCGATCCAGATCGCAACCAATCGCCAGCCGCGCCGGAGCAAGGAACAACCGCTCAATCAGGAGCGTTCCGGAGCCGCAGGCAAGATTGAGCACGCGATCAGTCGCAGCGGGGTGCGTCATTCGCATCATGATAGACGCAAGCGTCGCATTCAACGATCCGGGCCAGTTGCACACGCGCCACTCACGGGTTGCGAGCGGGCGCGGCGACAATCGGACGAGCGCCTCCCAGCCATTGGTCACTGTCGCACGACGCAAACGTATCAGGAGATCGCCCTCATCTGGCGCTATTGCCAGACCAGTATGGCGTGCAAGGGTCTCTTTGAGCCGGGTCAAGACTGACGAGTCTTCACCGGCTGCACTCAGGCGCATGGTGCGATACTGTTCAGGTCGTCCCAGCGAACGCACCGTATCCAGCGTTCTGAGCAGGCGGGTAAGGTGTTGATGACCCAGAAGCGCGCGCGGGCGCGGCACATCATACGTTACGACCAGATATGCAGCCACAACCGAACGCAACCGGAGCAATGATCGCAATTCACCCGCATACGCCATTCGTATTCTGCCCGGATGCACCGTGATCGACGAACAGCGGCGTCCAAAGCGCTCACGCATCTCCTCGAGCGCATACGGTTCCACTCCTTCGAGCACATCACATTCGATGTCGAACATACGCGACGTTTCTGCTGACGGAAATAAAAAAGTACAGGCGTGCACGTCATTGTACACGCCTGTACTCTCTGGCATGTGGTAGCGGCGGGTGGATTCGAACCACCGACCTTCGGGTTATGAGCCCGACGAGCTGCCACTGCTCCACGCCGCGCTCTGTGGGCGCACGGACCTACGCTCCCGGCGGGCGTCCCGCCAGTACCATCGGCGCTGCCGCGTTTCACGACCCGGTTCGGGATGGAACGGGGTGGGTCCACGGCGCTCATCGCACGCCACTGGTTCAGGGGTACAGATGTGAGCAGGCACAGGCAATCGGCAACGCCAG
>DAOTWI010000935.1:0-13550 GCA_034436075.1 Roseiflexus sp. | reverse complement strand
CCCGACGTGCCTATCTCCCCACCTTCTCGCTCCCCACTCCCCACTCCCCTCTTGGCGGCCTGCCACTCTCTCGCCTCTTGCCTCTTCCCTCTTGCCTGGATATTCGACATTTCCGCTCATCTGTCCTATACTCGTGGCATGTCTCTGGAAAAGGGGAACGTCTATGCCGCTCGATCTGACTGAACTGAGCCGCCAGGCGCGTGAGATGAGCAGCGCCCTGAACCGCGACGCGCCGGATTATGCGCAGCGCCGCGCGCAGGCGCTCGAACGCTATCTGCGCGAGTCGTCCGCTTATGCGACCTGGGCGCAGGCAGTGGACCTGAGCCGCGATGGATGCGTCTGGCTGCTGGCGCGCCCGGTCGAGCCGCTCAACACCGTGCGCAACACCCCGCCGCGCCCGCCGGAGTATGCGGTGATTGCAACGGATGGGTCGCACATCGACATCGACCGGCATGGCGCGGCGCTCTGTTATGTGCTCAACATCGGGCGCGTCTACCTGCGATACGGTGCGAATCCGGCGGCAAAACTGTCGGCCCGCCCGACGCTCTGCTTCCGCGAAGAGGATCTCTACCTGACCGACGGGATGCGGCGTATTCCGATCGAGGGCAACTACCTCAGCGCGCGGCGCGATGTCGCCGAAGGGGTCGAATTGGTCTCACTGGCGAAGGAGTTCCTCGACGCCGATGATGCACCGGCGCTGGCGCTCCAGGACGGGACGCTCGTGCGCTGGACGCTTGCTGGCGCTGAAAAAGCGGTGCTGGAACATTTTCTGCGCCCGTATCTGAACTACCTCGACGAGATGCGCGCGCGCGCGATTCCGGTCGCCTCCTACATCAGCCGCCCGCGGTCGCCTGAAGTGTCCGGGATGATCCGGCTGATGCTCTGCCCTGATGTGAACCTGGAACAGCAGCGCGGCGCAAAGTGCAGCGCCTGTAGCGATGCCGCCGCCGGGCGCACGCCGTCCTGCTTCGTCTGCCAGGGACTGAGTGATGCCGATATTCTGGCGGATATGCTGGACGAAGGGCAGCGGGGACCGCTGTTCGCCTCGATGTCGCGGGTCAATGTCGAGTCCTACGGCGCGCACCTGATCCACTTCTTCTACATGCGCGTCGGGCGGGAAATCGCGCGGGTCGAAATGCCGCGCTGGGTCGCGGAAGATGCTAGACTGCTCGACCGGGTGCACGCACTGGTGTACGATCAATGCCTCAAAGGGCAGGGATACCCTGTCGCGCTGGCGCGCGCCCACGAGCAGGCGGTCATCCGCGCCGCCGACCGCCGCGCCTTCGAGCGGATCGTCGAACGAAGCCTGATCCAGGCAGACCTTCCTGCAACCTCGTCGCGCAAGGCGGCGTCGAAAGAGCAGCAGGCGGTGTGATTCTGACGACATTCCTCGAAGAGGCGTTCCAATGACACACAGGGTCTCTGCTGCCACGGCAGTTGCTCCGGTTGCCAACGTTAACCCCCTGTTCCCGCTTGCGCTGTCGCTTCTGTCTGGCGCGCTGATCGGCGCCGCAATGCCGGCGATCCTGGATTGGGGATGGCTTGGGTGGTTCGGTGTGGCGCCGCTGCTGGTCGCACTCTCCATGCAACCGCTTCAGCGTCATTTCTTAGTGGCGCTGCCCTTCGGCATTGTCTGGTCTGCGATGGCGCATCTCTGGTACCCGGCGATGTTCGGTTCTGCGGGGGGCATTGCGCTGATCGTCGCTGTCGGATGCTTCTATGCCGGGGTGATCCAGGCGGGAACGGCGTTTCAGGAACGGTTGCCGGAGTCGCTCCAGGCGCTGGGTGTGCCAGTAGTCTGGTCGGCGCTGGAGTTTCTCCGATTCATTGCGCCTGTAACCGGCGACTGGTGGATCGAACTGCTGGCGAAGAGCCAGTGGCGCTTTCCGCCAGCCCTGCAAGTCCTCACTGTCACCGGCTTCCCCGGTCTCAGTTTCCTGGTCATGCTGGTGAACAGCGCCATCGCGTCGCTGATTGTCGCCGCCTGGAAGCAACGCCGGATGCATGCGCCTGCGGTCATGGCGCTGGCGGCAGCAGCGGCGATCCTCATCTGGGGAACGCTGATCATCCCGCCGCCGCTGGATAACCGCGCTTCGGCAGACCTGGCGCCTCGCTTTCGCATCGCAGCGACGGTCGATCTGACGAACCAGGACCGCGCGATTCAATCGCTCAGCCGCCTGCCCGCCGAGCAGGAAGGGTACTACGCCGATACGCCGGAGATGTCGCAGGCGATCTTCGATGTGAACGCCGCACTGACGCGCAGCGTCGCCGAATGGCGCCCCGCCTTCGTCGTCTGGCCCGAAAACGAGTTCGCCGACGCCGACGATCCCGCATTCACTGCGCAGGCCGGCAACCTGGCGCGCGAGATGAACGCCTACCTGGTCGTCGATATGGTCTGGCGCACCTCAGACGGCATGTACGATGCTGCAGTGATGTTCGGACCGGACGGCGCCGAAGTGGGACGGCGCGCCAAAATCAATGTGACGGGTGAGGAGCAGGAGTTCGGATTCGTGCCGGGACCGCGCGATTTTCCAGTGTATGAGACGCCCTACGGCAGGGTTGGATTGGGCGTCTGCTGGGATCGCCATCTCCCGTGGATTGTGCGCGAACTGGCGCGCGCCGGAGCGCAGATCGTGCTGATGCCGGTGGACGACGATTTCTCCGGCAATCGCTGGTTTCCGCCGTTGCACGCTTCCGATACGGTCTTCCGCGCCGTGGAGAACCGCGTCGCCTTTGGTCTGGGCGCCACCAGCGGTGTCGCCATGGTTATCGATCCCTATGGACGAATCACGGCAGAGAGCGGCATCAACCAGCGCGGCGTGGTGACGGGTGAGACGTTCGTGGTTGCCGAACGAACGCTCTCCACCCGCTTCGGCGACTGGTTCGGCTGGCTGGCTGTGCTGGCAATGGGGATGGGGTTTGTGGCGCGTCGCTGAGTTATATCCACCGATGGAGACGCAACGCAATCCCGCCCCAGACGCCAGCGAAGACGGCGACGCCAAACACCCAACCCGAAAGCGCAAACGCGGCAATGCCGGAGAGGAGCGTTCCCACGGTGCAGCCGAGCGCCGTCATCGCGCCCCACCCCATCAACACCCCGCCGAGCAACGCCGCGACGCTTCCGCCAGCGCGCGGCAGCGCCGGTTGAAAGCGACCAGCGAGCAGCGCAGCGCCAAACGCACCCAGCGCCAGACCCGCAATCAGCCAGCCATTGTCGGTGATCGTCTGCACCACCTGCGTGGCGCAGCCCGCGAAACTGTCCAGACCGTTGAGACGCGCTGGCAGCCACCCTGCCTGGTTCATCACCGTGCGGGTCGCACTGCCGAGTTGGGCTGTAACGCCGAGCGGCTCGATCCGCAGGTATGCTACAACGCCAATGATTCCGACCACCGCGCCGGTCACGAGCGGATTCCAGCGGTCACGGAACAACGCCTCGCGCAGATATGGCATGTCGAGTTGACGGGCGGGACGGGGCGGCAGCGGTGGAACCCAGCGCAGCAGCGCGAGCGCCAGGATGCCGAGGATTGCCAGGTGCAGCAGGAGCGACCCGCCGTAGCCGATCCAGTGCGGCAGCCAGACAACCGGCGCATCGGCGATCATCGTCACATAGAGCCAGTTCCACGTTCCGAACCCAAGACCAAAGCCGATCAGCGAACCGATGAGCGCCAGCGGCGCATAGCCCGATCCCTCCCCCAGTCGATACAGATGCCCGCTGATGCACGCACCGGAGAGCGCCATCCCCAGACCAAACGCCAGACCGGCAGCAACCAGCGCCGGGCTGACGGGACCGATATGGGCGTCGGGCGCCAGCCTGCCGCTCGCGGGGTTGGGCAGAAACGCGCCAAACACAATGGCATACCCCATCCCGCTCACTGCCAGCGCCATCAGGATCGCGTAGAGCGGACCCGCATGACGCTGCTCGATGAAGTCGCGGAAGATGCAGAAGAAGCAGAACCGTCCGCGCTCAAAAGCGACGCCAAGCGCCGCGCCGATCAGGAGCGACAGCGCCGCCGACGCACCACGCCCTGGCGTCGCCTGCAACAGATACGCGCCCGCCAGCAACCCGACGAAGACCAGCCCCGCTCCGCCATACCGCAGCATCTCTGCCGCAGTCAGTTCAGGTTTGGGAGCAGCAGCCCGGTCAGCCGGGCTGCTCCCAGGCAATGCGTTCGACATCGTCGTCTACTTCACGCCCCAGATCGTGCCGGCGGGATTGGCAATCGGCACGCCGACGCTGTTGCCATACTCGGTCCAGGAACCGTCGTAGAGCGCCACCTGATACCCCAGGATTTCACTGAGCACGAACCAGGTATGGCTGGCGCGCTCGCCAATCCGGCAGTAGGTGATGACCGGCTTGCTGCCATCGACGCCCGCTTCGGCATACAACTGGCGCAGTTCCTCAACGCTCTTGAAGGTGCCATCGTCCCTGAGCGCCTTCTTCCACGGAATGTTGACGGCGCCAGGGATATGACCCGCGCGCACTGCCAGTTCCTGGAACCCTTCCGGCGCAAAAATCTTGCCGCTGAACTCGTCCGGCGAGCGGATATCAACCAGCACCCGGTTGTCCTCGCCATGCACAACCTTCAACACATCCGGCAGGAGCGCCCGCAGGTCGCCGCGCTGCTGAACGGTGAAATCGCCTGGCGGATAGGTCGGCGCGCGCGTCGAGAGTTCGCGGTTCTCGGCTTCCCACTTGCTGCGGCTGCCATCCAGCAACCGCACATCCTCCGCGCCATACTGGCGAAAGACCCACGCGCCCCAGGCGGCGAACCAGTTATTGTTGTCGCCGTAGAGCACAATGGTTGTGTCGTTGTTGATGCCTGCGGCGCGCGCCAGTTCCTGGAAGCGCTCCGGCGCGATAATGTTGCGCGACACCGTATCGACGAAATCGGTGGTCCAGACAAAGTTGACCGCGCCGGGAATGTGACCGCGTTCGTACAACCCCGGCACGACGCTGACTTCAATCACACGCACCTTTGGATTGTCGAGATTCTGCGCAAGCCACTCGGTGCTGACGACGACATCCTCGAATTTGCGCGGTTCGCGGGGTGCACTCGCAGCCGCAGGAGCGGCAGGAGTGGCGGGCGTTGCCGGCGCGACAGCCGATGGCGCCGCTGGCTGCGAACGATTAAGGGAGATGATCGCCACAATGGCGAGCGTCACGAGTGCGCCGGCAACGGCGGCGCCAGCAGTCCGCAACAGCGTTCTGTTCACAAGGTCCTCGCTTTCGATGGGTGAACGGTTTCTCTGGATGCACCGGTGCGAGCGCAGTATACCTGAGATTTATAAGTTTGTCAATCTATTTAGTCAATAAAATAACTCGATTTGGGAGCCGTCCAGGCGTATGCCTCTGACGACAGTTTCTTGACCAGATCTTGATCATTTGGAGAGCGCGCCTTGACCCTGGACGGGTACAGTAGTTCAGGGTCGTTACGATTGATGCTGGAGGAACACCGTATGATACGCTTCAGTCTGATCATGCTTCTCGCTGCGCTGATCGCTGCATGCGGCAACGCGCCGCAGACGGCGACCAGTCCAGCGAGCGCCCCGACAGCCCATAGTATGTCCGGGATGGATCATTCCGCCATGATGCCGGGCATGCAGGGCGCACCATATGACGCACTCTTCATCGACAGCATGATTGTGCACCACGAAGGCGCCATCGTTATGGCGCGGCAGGCGCTCGAAGCGGCTGAACGTTCCGAGATTCGGCAGCTTGCGGAGGCGATCATCAGTGCGCAGCAGCAAGAAATAGATGAAATGCGTTCATGGCGCGCTGCATGGTATCCTGATCTTGCGCCGACGGCTGGCATGGGGATGGAGATGGGTCCCATGGCGGTCGCCGACGGACCGGCGCCGTTCGATCAGCGTTTCATCGAAGCCATGATTCCGCACCACGAAGGGGCCATTGCGATGGCGCGCGATGCGCTTCAGCGTGCGGAGCGCCAGGAAATCAGGGATCTGGCGCAAGCCATGATTACAGCGCAGGAAGCCGAGATTGCCCAAATGCGAGCCTGGCTGAAAGCGTGGTATGGTATCGAGGATGCAAATAAGTGACGCCTGAAGACTGGTGACAACAACAGTGATGGCAAGAACGCTGTTGATCGTTGAGGATGAAGATCGCCTGCGTGATCTGTTGCGCGGCTATCTGGAACGTGAGGGATTTCGCGTCGTGCTGGCGTGTGACGGCATACAGGCGTTGAGTCTGGCGCGCAGCGAACGACCGGACCTGGTGGTCCTCGATCTGATGCTGCCTGGCATCGACGGACTGGAGGTATGCCGCAGGCTGCGCACCTATTCGGATGCCTATGTGCTCATGCTGACGGCAAAAGCCGAGGAGGTGGATCGGGTCATCGGGCTGGAGGTTGGCGCCGATGACTATCTCACCAAGCCGTTCTCGCCGCGGGAACTGGTGGCGCGGGTGCGCGCGATGTTGCGCCGTCCGCGCCACGCTGGCGACACGTCGCCGCCGCCGCTGGTGCAGGTTGGACCGTTGACGATCAATGTTGCTCGTCACGAGGCGCTGCTTGCAGGCGAGCCGCTCAAACTGACCAACCTGGAGTATGCGCTGCTCAATGTGCTGGCATCCGCGCCCGGTCGCGTCTTCACCCGCGCACAATTGCTTGAGCGGGTGTGGGGCAACGACTACTTTGGCGATGATCACGTTATTGATGTGCATATCGCCAATCTGCGGAAGAAACTGGGGGATGATCCGGCGCAACCGACGTTCATCATCACCGTGCGTGGCGTCGGCTATCGGTTTGGAGACGTATCGTGATGGCGCTGTCCAGGTTCCGTGGCTTGTATGGACGCCTCTTTCTGGCGCACGTGCTGGTGATTGCCGCTGGCGCCGTCACCCTGCTGGCGGTCACGCTGCTTACAGCGCATACCCTGCATGATCGGTTGATGGTCGCCTGGCTCGGACCTGATGCCACGTGGACAACCGACCCCGCGATGGCGGAAATGGAGCGCGCGACGAATGCCGTGTTCGAGGCGGCCATGATGCAGGCGCTGCTTATCAGCGGCGGGGCAGCGATTGGAGTTGCAGTCGCGGTCAGTCTGGCGGCATCGCGCCGGATGGCGCTGCCGATCCAGAATCTGTTGCGCGCCAGTCAGCGAATTGCTGCCGGGCACTACCACGAACGTGTGCCAATCGCTGGCAGCGCGGAACTTGCCGCGCTGGCGCAGCAGTTCAATGTCATGGCTGAAGCCCTGGAGCACGCCGAGCGCCGTCGGGTGGCACTCATTGGCGATGTAGCTCATGAATTGCGCACGCCGCTGGCGACGATTGAAGGATATGCCGAAGGCGCGCTGGACGGCGTGGTGGCTGCCGATGGCGCGACCTGGGCGCTCATTCTCGACGAAGTTGGGCGTCTGCGGCGGATGGTTGCTGACCTCCAGGAGCTCTCGCGCGCCGAAGCAAAGCAACTTCCGCTTCATCTGGCGCCGGTGTCGCCCGTTGCGCTGATCGAGCGCGCCGTGGCGCGCCTGAAATCGCAATTCGACGATAAAGGCGTCACGCTCACCTGCACGGTTCCCGCTAACCTGCCGCTGGCGCTGGCTGACGCTGATCGGGTGACCCAGGTTTTGATCAATCTGCTCGGCAATGCGCTCCAGCACACCCCGGCGGGCGGAAACGTCGATATAGCCGCCTGGATGGAGTCAGAGAACATCTGGTTCCGGGTGTGTGACACTGGTGCAGGCATCGCTGCCAAACACCTGCCGCACCTCTTTGAACGGTTCTATCGCGTGGACAAATCACGCACCCGCACCACTGGCGGTGCGGGTGTGGGTTTGACAATCTGCAAGGCGCTGGTGGAGGCGCACGGCGGATGCATCTGGGGCGAAAGCGAGGGACTGGGACGCGGCGCGACCTTTACCTTCACGCTGCCGGTGCATCGGCACGCCGGATCGTAACGCGCGCTTGATGCACTCTTGATGATAGCGCCCATCTATCCGCCTTCCTGCCCAGCGACTAAAGTCGCGGGCTCCTGCTGCAAAGCCCGCCTTCGCGGGCTGGACTGAGCGATACCGGATTATTTTCTCAAAAACCATACTATGAGAGTGAAGCGAACTCACACGAAGCAGTTGCTTTCGCAACGGACATCTGGCATTGTGGCGCTTGGTCTCATTATGACCAGCCTCCTGGTGGGAGCGATCCTGATGGGTGGGGGGCGATCTTCGAGCGATGCGCCGATCAGTTCCTCCAGAATGCGGGAAGGGCGAGCATTATATGTGACGTACTGCGCCAGTTGCCACGGGATCAATCTGGAAGGACAACCGAACTGGCGACAGCCGTTGCCCAATGGCAGCATGCCAGCGCCGCCGCACGATGCCACGGGCCACACCTGGCACCACCCCGATGCGTTCCTGTTCCAGATCACGAAGGAAGGCGGGCAAAGCGTCGCTCCGCAGGGATACGTCAGCGGCATGCCAGGGTTTGGCAATGTGTTGAGCGACGATCAGATCTGGATGGTGCTGGAGTATATCAAGAGTTCCTGGCCCTCGGATGTGCAGGAGTTTCAGCGCCAGGCAACGCTGCAAAGTCGCTGAAAACCACCGAATATGCCTGAAAAAGTCAGTCAGGTGAACGAAGGCAGCGCCCTTGCCCGCCTGACTGCACCTTATAATCTTATAGGAAGATCATCCAGACATTGAACAATCTTGCCCGCGTTGAGTACCTGCAGTTGGCGTTGGCTGAGCCTGTCGAAGCCAACGCCAACCGCGCCAAAGGTGCAGGCTCAATGGTCCGGGTTTTATTTGATCTCCCTATTAGAACTCCTCATCCGGCATCGACGGCGTGCGCGCACCGTTCTTCTTCGGCTCCGGCGCCTCGGTGATCAGCGCATCGGTCGTCAGGACGATGCCCGCGACGCTGACGGCGTTCTCCAGCGCGCTGCGCACCACCTTCGCCGGGTCGATGATGCCTGCCTGCATCAGATCGACATAGGCGCCGGTCATCACATCGAACCCGTAGTGCGGGTTGTTGTGCTCGCGCTGCAAGGTGCGCACCTGGTTCACGACCACTGAGCCATCCTCGCCAGCGTTGATCGCCAGCTGGCGCAGCGGCTCTTCCAGCGCGCGGCGCAGGACGTTCAGCGCCATGCGCTCTTCCTCAAACTGCGTCTGCACGTTGTCGAGCGCCGGGATGGCGTTCAGCAGCGCGATGCCGCCGCCAGGCACAATGCCCTCCTCGACTGCGGCGCGGGTCGCGTTCAGCGCATCCTCAACGCGCGCCTTGCGCTCCTTCAGCGCCGGTTCGGTCGGCGCGCCAACCTTGATCACCGCCACGCCGCCCGCCAGCTTGGCGACGCGCTCCTGCAACTTCTCACGGTCGTAGTCCGACGTCGTGGTTTCGATCTGCTGCTTCAGTTGCTTGATGCGCGCCTGGATCGCCTGCTTGTCGCCATATCCTTCGACGATCACAGTGTTGTCCTTGTCCGACCTCACCCGGCGGGCGCGCCCGAGGTCCTGCACCTTGGCGCTGTCGAGTTTGCGCCCAACCTCCTCACTGATGACCGTGCCGCCGGTCAGGATGGCGATGTCCTGCAACATCGCCTTGCGGCGATCACCGAAGCCGGGGGCTTTCACCGCCAGTGGATTGATCGTGCCGCGCATCTTGTTGACCACCAGCGTCGCCAGCGCCTCGCCATCGACATCCTCGGCGATGATCGCCAGGTCTTTCTTGCCGGTCGCCAGCACCGCCTCCAGGACGGGCAACAGATCGTTGACGGCGCTGATCTTCTTGTCGGTGATCAGGATGTACGGCTCGTCGATGACCGCTTCCATGCGGCTTGAGTCGGTGACGAAGTAGGGCGAGATGTAGCCGCGGTCGAACTGCATGCCTTCGACCAGTTCATACTCCAGGGTTGTGCCCTTGCCTTCTTCAATCGTCACAACGCCGTCGTGCCCGATTTTGTCCATGATTGTCGCCAGCAGCTCGCCGATCTCCGGGTCCTGGGCGGAGATTGTCGCCACCTGGCGGATCTCGTCGCGGCTCTTGAGCGAAATCGCCTGCTCCTTAATGCGCGCAACCAGCGCCTCGCGCCCCTTGTCGAGACCGCGCTTGAGGATCATGGGGTTAGCGCCAGCCGCCACCAGTTTCAGACCTTCATCAATCATCGCCTGCGCCAGGACGGTTGCGGTCGTCGTACCATCACCGGCGACATCATTCGTCTTGCTGGCGGCTTCCTTGAGCAGTTGCGCGCCCATGTTCTCGAAGGGGTCCTTCAACTCAATTTCCTTGGCGACGGTCACGCCGTCGTGCGTCACCGACGGCGAACCCCACTTCTTGCCCATCGCCACATTGCGCCCGCGCGGACCGAGGGTGGTCTTGACGGCGAGCGCCATCGTATCGACGCCGTGCTTGAGCGCTGTTCGCGCCTGTTCATTGAAGACAATCTGTTTCGCCATAGATTACGCCTCCTGGAGAATGCCAAGAAGATCGCGTTCCTGTAGAATCAGATACTCTTCATCGTCGATCTTGAACTCAGTGCCGGAGTATTTGGCAAACAGCACCTGCTGCCCCACCTCGACTCCCACCGGAATCAGCTTCCCGTCATCGGTGCGCCGCCCCGGTCCAACAGCAATGACTTCGCCCTGCATGGGGCGTTCTTTTGTGGCAGTATCGGGCAGGATAACGCCACCCTTCGTTTTCTCTTCTTTGGGTTTGGGTTTGACCACCACCCGATCGCCTAACGGCTGGACATGCATACATGCGCCTCCTTACCGGATTGCGTATCGGTTTGTGTCGGGGAATGACATGAGATTCTATAGCGGGAAAGTGTTAGAGGAGCGTAAGCGGAGTGTTGGTGATGTGTTAATGTTGCAAACCATGGGCAATGCTCTGTTAGGCCTCGGCGAACCTGGCGCAGGCAAGACCACGCTGCTGCTCGAACTGGCTGAGGCGCTGGCAGAAGAAGCCCGGCAGCACGAGCATCTGCCCGTGCCCATTGTCTTGACCCTCGATACCTGGGCGCAGCACAAAGGCAAGCTAGAAGATTGGTTCGCCCGCGAAGCGAGCCGGGTCTATGGGATTGGCATTGACCTCTTCTGGCGCCTGCACCTGCGCGACTTCCTTGCCGGGTTGAGTGAGGAGGAGGTGAAGAAGGTGTGTAACGAGTAAACTGGAATATTTGGACGCGAAGACGCAAAGGCGCAACGTCTCGCAATCAATTCTGCACAACCTTTGCGCCTTCGCGCCTTTGTGCGCGCTTATTGAGAAATTTTGCCTCTACTTGACTTTCCCCTGGCGCATCCAGACCCCGTGCCGTTCTACTATGAAGCGCTGTTCCTGTTCCACGACTGCACCGGGAGCAAAGGCGACGCCGGTGTACGCCACCTCCTGCCCGGCATACAACCGCCACTCCTGTCCGACGAGCGGCTCGACGATGCCGGAGACCGCCGCGCCATCAGCGAGGGTGTGCGCCAGCAGGCGTGCGGGGGGCTGCACCTGGATGACTATCGCCAGGTCCTCTTCCACCAGCGCCTCGCGCACCGGGTTGATTGTGGTTGCGCTCATTCCTGCTCCCCAGTCGCAAACCGCTGCACAAGGCGCTGTGCAATCGACAGAGCCTCTTTCGCCAGCGTCAGCGCCTCGTGCGCCTGAGCCTCATCGAACAAATCCCAGGGAGTGAGGTTCTGTTCTTCGGCGCAGTAATCGGTCTTTATGTGTATCTCCATACCCAGGGTATCGGCAATCGTCGCAAGACGCTCAATGTCAACCGTCGCTTCGGATGGAAAGCGCTGACGCACCAGCGCTTCACGCAGCCAGACCCCCGGTTGGTGGGTGCGTCCGAGAGGACCGATCAGCGCCAGCGCAGCCTTTGCGGCGTTTTCACTGGCCAGTTGGGCATTATCAACGGCTGAACGCCAGCGTTGCAGATCGATATCCTGATGCGCTTCCGTAATGAAGCCGCTGGCAAGTTTGAGACGATACGCAGCGCTTTGATTCATTCGCTTCCTTTCCTCTCCAACCTGTTGCCAGTCGAGGCGCCATCCGTAACCTGGAAACGTGCGCCATTCCCACACAAGATCACGATCCCGCTGGATGCGGTAGAGTCCCTGCCTGTCGAGCATGCTGTGCAGGGCGGCAAGACATCGCGTGAGCGATCCATCACGATCATAGAGGACGATGCCATCGATGGCGATGTCCAGATAAAGCGACGGCAGTTGCGCAGTGAATTCGGACGGCGTTTTGGCTATGATCGCTGCCCGACCACGCCATTCAGTCGGCAAACAGGCGGTCAGGCATGCATGGCGCACCGCTGGCGATGCAGGCAGATGCCCTGCGATCAGCAGCAAATCCCAATCACTGTCAGGAAGGGCGTCGCCGCGAGCACGCGAGCCAAACAGCGCCAGCGCGACCAGGCGATCGCCCAATGCCTGACGCAATGCATCAACAACCGGCTGAACTTCGCTGATTGCCGCTTCTGTCGTTGATAAACCGGTCACGACGCTCTCCTGATAGGCAGATCAATCTAAACCTGGGCAAACATGCCTGTACCTGTGGAGCGGTCGGCGTTGGTTTCGACAGGCTCAACCGGCGTTGGCTGAGCCTGTCGAAGCCAACGCCGATCACGAGATTGTCCAACGTCTGGTTGACTATGAGAACAGAAACGCCGCCGATAGCCCGTATTCTAACTCATCGCGCGTTAGCGAGCATCCTGCGCCGCTGCCGCTGCCTGTTCCACCAGCTCAGCCAGAGAGCGGAACGTTCTCCGTTCGTGCGATGGTAGCGGGTCAGTCGCAATAGCCAGTTGACCCTCACCCAGCAGTGTCTCCTCCGCCGTGCCAAACCCGCTGCTGGTCTTCGTGCCGAAGCCGTCGTCGGCGAGCATACGGCGGATGCTGCTGGCGACGGCTGCAAGGTCGTTGGCGATCTCCGCATCGTTCACCTGCGCGCCGCGAGGAACGCACAGGAGCGTGAAGATCCCCTGCGCTCCCGCTGGTGCGCACTCGAACAGGATCTGTCCCCGCTCATCGACGCCCTTCACACGGTTGTGGGGATTGATCACCTCCAGACCAGGTCGGTCGAAGAAGGCGGGGAAGAAATGCAGGCTTCCGTTAGCAAATGTGGCATCCTCCCCCTTCACGTTGCCGAACAAACGCACCATCTGCTGGTCTTGCGCTTCCTGGTCAGGCACGTCGTAGCCGCGCATCTGGCGCGTCGCTGCGTGCAGCGCGCCCTTCCAACCAGGCATGGCGACATAGGGAACCTGGCACGATCTTTTCCCTTTACTTCCGCCTTTCAGCAGGATGCCAGGCGCCTTTGCCAGCTACGCGCTCTGTTGTTCTCATAAGCATACATCGCCTCAGTCCGCCCGTCAACGTTTCGACTCTGCCGTCCAACACAAACCAGGTGAAAGCGCCGCTTTCGCCTGCACGTGACCGTATCAGCATAAGGAGCGCACCGCGCGGACTGCGCCAACGTCTTCGGGGCAGGCGTGGGAACCTGCCCCTGCGAATGTGGGTTCGTCGTCAGTAGGGGCGCCCACAGGGGGGCGCCCACAAGAGACCGACGTAGGGGCGCCCACAGGGGGGCGCCTGGC
>DAOTWI010000934.1:0-5654 GCA_034436075.1 Roseiflexus sp. | reverse complement strand
AGCGCGAACCCCAGCGCGCCAATCGCCAGTGCGCAGAGCGCGACCCACAGCGATGGCAAAGTCACCAGCGCGCTCACCGGCGTCAGCGCGACCCTATCGACCACCACTCCCAACGCGCGCGCATCGTTCGGCGGGGTAAACGTGTCACTGGCGATCTCCAGACGCAGCGCCCAATCGAAGTGCGCCGTCGAGGGCAGCAGCAGGCGATAGGTGCGCGGTCGGTAATCAGGAACGACGAACGATGCCAGTTCCCGTTGATTGATCGTCAGAGCAACCTGCGGAGGCGCAACATCTGCCGGACGACCGTTCGGCAATCGCAGCGACACAATCGAAGGAGTCAGCAGCGGCGGCTGCGGCAGCGCAATCGTCGAGTCGCCATCGCTCCAGCGGAACTGAGTCAGGTTAATAATATCCGTTTCCGTCTCGTGGAACCCGATGGCAAAACGCGCGTCGCGCCCGCCAATATCGACAACCAGGGGCCATGCCTGCGCGGAAGCGATGCTGATGATCAACAACGCGCATAGTGCGGCAATCATCGCATATCCGGCGTTATGAATGCCAGCGTGCCTGTCGTTGTTCACATCATGCATACCAGTCATATGAACCCGCACAAAGGCGCGAAGGTTGAAGGTTGAACGTTGAACGTTCAACGTGGAACGTTGAGCGTTCAACGTCGCAGTCGGCATGCAGGAGCGTTGCAGTGCAACACCAACACTCGCGGGCATGTTGTATGTTGAACGTGTTGATCGCACAAAGACACGAAGGCACAAGGGTGTCAGGCGTGAGGCGTTGAGGCAGGAAGTCTCCCCTCTCGCCGCTCGCCCCTGCTCTCCACCAAGATCACGAAAGGCGCGAAGGGGTAATGCCACCTCTCGCCGCTCGCCCCTGCTCTCCACCAAGATCACGAAAGGCACGAAGGGGTAATGGGGTAATGCCACCCCTCACCTCTCACCTCTCACCTCTCACCTCTCACCTCTCACCCCTCACCTCTCACCTCTACCCCGCTTCACCGCCATCGCCGCAGCCTGCACTTCATCATCGGTCAATTCGGGAAACATCGGCAGCGAAAGGATTTCGCGCGCCAGGCGTTCAGTCGCCGGCAGACCGCCAGGCGGCGCAAACGGGGCGTATACCGGTTGCAGGTGGGTTGGCAACGGATAATGAATATCCGTCCCAATACCCTGTTGGCGCAGACGCGCCTGCACTGCGTCGCGCTCCGCCGAGCGAATAACGTACAGGTGAAAGACATGATCGCCGTCCGGCGGCGCTTCCGGCAACGTGAGATCGGTATCCGCCAGAAGGTCGTGGTACATCGCGGCAATCGCGCGGCGCCGCGCATTCCAGGCAGGCAGATGACGCAACTTGACCGACAGGATCGCTGCCTGGAGTTCGTCGAGGCGCGAATTGAGCCCGCCAGCGTCGCGGGTATAATATTTGCGCTCCCAGCCATACTGCCGCAAACGGCGGACCTTTTCCGCCAGCGTCGCGTCGTTGGTCGTCACCGCGCCGCCATCACCGATCGCGCCAAGGTTTTTGGTCGGGTAGAAACTGAAGCATCCCAGCGCACCAATGCTCCCGGCGGTGCGCCCGCGCCAGGTCGCCCCGTGCGCCTGCGCGCAATCTTCGATCACCGGAACGCCATGGCGCTCGGCAATCGCCATGATCGCGTCCATATCCGCCATGCGACCATAGAGGTGGACTGGCATGATTGCGCGTGTATGCGGGGAAATCACCGCTTCGAGCGCCGCCGGATCCATCGTGTGGCTGCGCTCGTCCACGTCCACAAACACCGGACGCGCCCCGACCGCCACAATCGTGATCGCCTGATAGACGCTGGCGTTGGCGACCGTGATCACCTCATCGCCGGGACCGACGCCGAGCGCGGTGAGCGCCAGTTGGAGCGCCTCGGTGCCGTTGGCGACGCCAATGCAGAAGCGGGCGTGGCAGAACGCCGCAAACTCTTCCTCAAACGCGCTCACCGCCGGGCCCAGGATATACCAGCCGCTATCGAGCACCCGAGCGACGGCATCGTCGAGTTCGGTGCGGATGGCATCGTGCTGGCGCTTCAGATCGCCAAAAGGAACATGCGGGTGCATGGCAGCGCTTCTTTCTCGCTTACCAGTAATACTCGCGCTCACGTCGATAGAACTCGAGCGTGCGGCGCAATCCCTCGCGCAACGGCGCCTTCGGGCGCCAGCCCAACCGCCCCTGGATCAGGCGATAATCGGCGTAGTAGTCGCCAATGTCGATGGCTTTCCGATCCGGCGGGAATGGCACAATTTCAAAACTGCCGCCGCCATTGATTTCGACCAGCAACGCCGCCAGATCGCGCAGGTTGATCGTTTCGTCGCTGCCCAGATTGAAGATGCCGCCATCCGCCGCTGACGACGCGCCCGCCATCAGCATCGCTTCGACCACATCATCAACATAGTTGAAATCGCGGATCTGCGAGCCGTCACCAAACACCTGGATCGGCTCCTCGTCGATCAGGCGCTTGATCCAGATGCCGAGGAAGGTCTGCCGGGCATCTTTCACACGCATGCGCGGACCGTAGGTGTTCGTCAGGCGCAGGGCGCATGCGCGAACGCCATAGACGTTGTTGTACAAAATGTGGTACCACTCGCCAGCCATCTTGTTGACGCCGTTGACATCAACCGGATGGAGCAGGTGGCGCTCATCGACCGGCAGGTAATCGGGCTTGCCGTAGATCTGGCGCGTCGAAGCGTACACCAGTTTCAGGTCAGGGTTGTGTTTGCGGCAGGCTTCGAGGATTGACAGTTGCGCGCGACAGTTGATCTCCAGGTCGGTGTACGGGTCGGTCATCGAGTCGAGGTGCGACGTCTGACCGGCAAGATTGAAGAGGTAATCCTGCCCCTGCACCAGGTAATTCATGGAATACTCATCGCGCACATCGGCGATATTGACGCGCACTCGATGCTCGATGCCGGCAATGTTGCGCTGGTTGCCGCCATAGATCGGGATAAGCGAATCGACCAGCGTCACGTGGGCTTCGAGTTCAACCAGGCGATGCGCCAGGGTCGAACCGATAAACCCCATCCCGCCGGTGATGAGCACACGCGCGCCGCTATACGTATGAGCATAATCGCTTCCTGGCATGCCCTCACCTTTCCTCATAGGAAGATCAACCAAAACTCAGACAATCGAGCTTGCCCCTGTGGAGCGACTGGCGTCGGTTGCGACAGGCTCAACCTGCGTTGGCTGAGCCTGTCGAAGCCAACGCGGATCACGAGATTGTCCAATATCTGGTTGATCTTCCTATCAAACATGGTTGCGCGCGCGCTGTCAGGGATCATCGCTCGACCGGAAGTTCCTGGCGCTTCCGGCGAACTTTGATCCGGCGCATATGATCGCGCCGGATCACCAGTTTCCACCAGAGACCGATCAGTTGAATGCCGGTGCGCCACAATCGTGGGAAGTTGAAGAACTGGCTCTGCCCATACGTGCGATGGTAGTGATGCACGGGCACCTCGGCGAAGCGATACCCGGCATCCTGCAATTTCTTCACCAGTTCCAGGCAGATCGTGCCGCTGTCGGATTCGAGATCAATCGTATCGAACACATGCCGCCGGATCAGGCGAAAGTCGCAATCGACATCACGCAGTTTGAAACCGAAGAGCAACTTGACCGTATGGTGGTAGACGCGCCCGATGATTTTACGGTGCAGCGGATCGCTCCGATCAATCTTCCAGCCATTGACAATGTCAACATCGTCATCCATCGCTGGCAGGAGCAGTTTGAGTTCGCGCGGATCGTACTGCGCATCGCCATCGGTGTAGAAGATCAGGTCTTTGGTGCAGGCGGCGAATCCGGCGCGCAACGCTCCGCCGTAACCGAGCGGCTCGCGGTAGGAATAGTAACGAAAACGTTCAAACCGCTGCGCCAGTTCTTCCAGCACCTCGACGGTGTAATCGGTGCTGCCATTCTCGACCACGATGACTTCATAATCGTCGGTCAATTCCTCCAGCGTCTTGATGGTTGTGACAACCAGGCTGCCAATCGTGCCGCCATCGTTGTATGCTGGAAAGAACGCCGAAATGCCTGGTCTGCGCTGGGCCTGACTCATGATATCCTCGGGCGTTGCGTCTGCGAATGCAAGCCGGAAGATTATAGCATACCAGGGAAGCGGGCAGACGGCGAATGATGCGTCGGGGAATGGGTTTCATCTCACCCTTGGGCGAAACGCAGGCGCCGACAGCGCCGATCCGCAGCGCGTCGCATCGACGGCGCCGGGGAGATGAGGAAAAACCGGTATTAGGACAGATCGGTAAGCCGGGCGTCCCGCTCCTCCCGTTCTTCCCGGATGACCTCCTCTGGAAGGGGCAGGCGCTTGCCAACCCGTCGAGTCTGGAATTCCCGGATCTGGTTCAGCGTTTCCTGCCAGGGCTGACGACTCGCGTCCATTTCTCGCCCTCTCCGATTGATCAATGGATTGCCTGATGGGAGCATACGCGATTCTGAAGGGATGTCAAGGGCTGAACATACGGTAACTGTTCACAGTTGAGGGAAACGATGCCGCCGGTCGCCCAAAACGGGGGTTTGGGGGCAGCCCCCGAAAAGGAGCAGCGGCGGCGGAATGGCCTTAACAAGCGCCAACGCACGGCGCCCCCGCCGCCCCGGAACGCTGCACATAGCGCCTGCGCTCCCAGGAAGAGCGTGAACAGGTGCAACATACGCCAGTGCAACTCGTGGTACGATAGCGGGCGCGACGATCCGCCTGAGAGTCAGAGGAAGCAGAGGATGCCAGCATCGATCACCGGGTTGCTGCGCCCCGACATTGCGGCGCTTGAACCATACACGCCGATTGTTCCGCTCGAAACGCTCGCCGAACGACTGGGTCTGCCGGTCGAGCGCATCATCAAACTCGACGCCAACGAAAACCCCTACGGTCCGTCGCCGCGCGCGCTGGCGGCGCTGGCTGCCGTCGAGCGTGATGCGCCTCATCGCTACGCCATCTATCCCGATCCGGATCACACCCGCCTGCGCGCTGCTCTCAGCCGGTACATCAGCCAACCGCCGGAACGGATCATGTGCGGCGCAGGATCCGATGAACTGATCGACCTGCTCATGCGCGCAACGTTGCGCCCTGGCGATGCCATGGTCGATTGCCCGCCGACCTTCGCCATGTACAGTTTCGATGCGGCGCTGTATGGCGCGCGCGTCGTTCCAGTTCCGCGCACCGAACAGTTTGATGTTGATGTCGAAGAGGTTGCAGCGGTGGTCGAACGCGATGGCGCGAAACTGCTGTTCCTGGCAGCGCCGAACAACCCGACCGGCACCCCGCTGGCGCGCGCCGCAGTCGAACGTCTGCTCGACCTGCCGATCATCCTGGCGATTGATGAAGCGTATGCCGAGTTTGCCGGGACGAGCGTGGTCGATCTGGTGGGAACGCGCCCCAATCTGGTCGTCCTGCGCACCTTCAGCAAATGGGCCGGACTGGCGGGGCTGCGCATCGGGTATGCGGCAATGCACGAAGACGTGATCGCGTACCTGTGGAAGATCAAGCAACCGTACAATGTCAATGTCGCTGCCGAAGTTGCCGCGATTGCATCCCTCGAGGATATGGAAGAGCGCATGGCGACCGTCGCCCGCATCGTCGCCGAGCGCGAACGCCTGGCGGCGGCGCTGGCGGCGCT
>DAOTWI010000933.1:0-1937 GCA_034436075.1 Roseiflexus sp. | reverse complement strand
GTGGGCGGCGCGCCAGGCGGCGCCAGAGTCCCCCAGCCGCAGCGCCAGCTCAATGGCGCGCGCCAGATGGGGTAATTCGATGGTCTCCAACGACGATTCGGCAGTAGTCATGGCGGAATGTTTCCTTTTCGATGAACGTTAAGAACCCGGGCTGTCGCGCCGCGCGCTGTGCTGCGGGCACTGGCACTACCTTTCAAACAAGCGCCCACAAAGGCACAAAGGTTCTGCATATGTACTCCGTTGATGATGGCTCGTCTTTCCTGATTTGATTTGGACAATCTCGTGATCGGCGTTGGCTGAGCCTGTCGAAACCAACGCAGGTTGAGCCTGTCGAAACCAACGCAAACCGCTCCACAGATGTCAGCGTGATTGTCCAGGCTTGGGTCGATCTTCCTATGATCTGCGGACTGACGGGGTTGGATCATTCAATCCGCCAGAGCCCGGTCGAGCCCGCGAAGGCGGGCTTCGCTTCCCGTAGCCCGCGACTTCAGTCGCCGGGCGAACCAGGCGCAGCGCGAATGCCAGATGATGGTGTGAATGTTCATCAGAGCGTATCACATCGCCCAATCCGGCGGCGGATCGGGTTCCGGATCGGGCGGATGCGGGTTGGGAAACGGAACCTCGTATATTGCCAGGAACATCGTATGCCTCCTTTTTTCCGGCAACAAGGGAAACCGGCTACGCAGCATCGCTCTCACCCCGTAAATGTTGCGCTACAAATGCCAGTGGTCCGAGAGTGCTCAGTTCGATGACCGCCTCGCTATAGCCGGGACGGAGTTTGACGGCGCGGCGGAACCGTTCGATGGCCCGGCTGTACTGTTTCAGCCGGCGGTGCGCGCGCCCGGCGAAGAAGTGATACCGCGGCTCGTCGGGGCGCTGCGCAATGGCGCGTTCGAATGCGCCAAGCGCTTCGTGGTGCAAACCGACGGTCAATGCCATCTCGCCGTAGCGCGCCAACAGTTCGGGATCAGATGGCGCGCGCTGCACGGCGCGTTCGAGCGCCTGTCGCGCCTCTTTAAAGCGGCGCATATGCGCAAGCGCCTCTGCGAGTTGAATCTGGAGCGCCGGATCGTCGGGGCGCAGTTCTGCGGCGCGCTGGCTGTGGATCAGGGCGGCGCGGCCATCGTTTTCCGACGCGAAGAGGCGCGCGATTGCCGCGTGCGCGTCCGCCGAGCCGGAATCCAGCGCCAGCGCGCGTTCGAGCAACTCACGGGCGGATTCCAGGTTGCCCAGTTCGAGTTGAGCGCGTCCCAGTCGCCAGCAATACGTGGCGTTCTGCGGGTCGCGCTCGAGCGCGCGTTCGTAGTGCCATGCTGCACGTTCAATTTCACCCTGCGCTTCCTGAATGGCGCCGGCAGCGGCGTGCAACGCAGGATGATCGCTGAACCGCAGGAGCGCCCGTTCGACCGTTTCCTGCGCGGTGTCGCGTTCGTCTCGCTCCAGTAAACCTTCGACCATCCCCAGCCAGTGGCGCGGCTCGTCGGGTGCGAGTTGCACGGCGGCGGCATAATGTTCGATGGCGGCCGGGTCGCGCTGCTGGCGAAGCAGTTCCGCCAGTTCGTAGTGCCAGGCGCCCTGGTGCGGTTCGTGCTGCAACGCTTTCTCGAACACCTGGCGCGCCTCGTCGCTGCGCCCCTGCTGGCGCAACAGACGCGCCTGCGCATAACGGTAGTCGGCGTGGTCGGGTGCGAGTTGCACGGCGCGCGCATAGGCGCTGCGCGCTGCGTCGATCATCCCCATGCGCTGGCAGATATCTCCCATTTGCGCGTGCCATTCGGCAACATCGGGTTGCAGGGTCAGCGCGTTGATCAGGGCGGCGCGCGCTTCCTGGAGACGTCCGCTGGCGGCGTAGAGCGTCGCCAGCAGGTGATGGTGCGCACCGACAGACGAATCGAGCCGAACGGCGCGTTGCGCGGCGGCGATGGCGCGTTCGCGCC
>DAOTWI010000932.1:0-6528 GCA_034436075.1 Roseiflexus sp. | reverse complement strand
CCGATCAGCGTCAGCATGCGCACGCCGGCATCCGCAATCAGGGTAAGCGCCCGCGCAGTATCCTGCTCGCGGCCGATCAGCGGAGTGAGCGGCGCGGGAACATGCAGCGGCGCCGGGGGGTCAATGCCCTCCTCCTCTGGCAACCGGGCAACATCGGAGGAGGAACGCGCCAGACGCACAAACAGATCGCGCTCCTCCGGCGACAGCCCAAGCCGGGCGGCGAAGCGCTCGACCAGGGTGCGTGACGGGCGCAGCCGGTTCGCCTCGATCTTACGCAGCGTCTCCGCCGAGCAGCCCACCTGAAAAGCAAGGGCCTGCTGTGTCAGATCAAGGGCTTTGCGCCGGGCTTTGAGCCAGTGCCCAAACGACGGATAGGTCTGGGGGGTCACTGCTCCTGAGCTCCATTCTTGCCTGATCGACTCGGAGGATGCGACTGATTGAAGATTCGGGGATGCTCCTTCGAGAGCGTCTGGATATACGATTCTGCACTTCGTAAGCGGAGATGTTTACCGTTTTTCTATACCGGTATTGTGCCGCTCATTATACCGCAATATGTCTTCCGTCGCTGCCAGGGGTCTGGTTTAATTGCTGATGCATCGCTTTGTGAACACCTGATAGTGACAGAAGTTACACAGTGTGGTGCGTTTTCTGGCTTCGCCAGAGCCTGCGGCAGCGTGGCGCTCCCAGTTAAGAAGGAAGAGTTGAGATGTACGACGCAATTGTGATCGGGGCGCGGTGTGGCGGCGCGCCTACCGCGATGCTACTTGCCCGAAAGGGCTATAAGGCACTGCTCGTTGACCGCGCCAGGTTTCCAAAGGACATCCCGCACGGTCACTTTATTCACCGGCACGGACCCAGGCGCCTCCATCAGTGGGGGTTGCTCGATCGGATTGTGGACACAAACTGCCCGCTGATCACATCCATAACGAGGGATGATGGCGGGATCGCCCTCACCGGCCGGGATCTCATCATCGATGGCGTGGCGCTTGGCTACGGTCCCCGGCGTACAGTGCTCGATAAAGTTCTCGTCGATGCTGCAGTGGAAGCCGGAGCAGAGTTGTGGGAAGAGTTCACAGTCGAGGGTTTCACGACGGATGGCGATCGCATCACCGGCATTCGTGGCCGCAGCCGCGGATCGAGCGCCGCGATCAGTGCGCAGGCCGCCGTGACGATCGGGGCTGACGGCAGAAATTCGCTCCTGGCGAGAGTCGTCAACCCGCCCGTCTACGAAATGACGCCGCCGCTTACCTGCTGGTACTTCTCGTATTGGAGCGGTGTGCCTTCCGACGGATTGCACATGGCTGTCAGAAGGAACAAGGTGTTGTTTTCCTTTCCCACCAACGATGGACTGTTCGCACTCTTCGCTGGCTGGGCGGCTGATGAGCTGCCGGCCGTCCGGGCAGACATCGAAGGACAGTTGATGGCGGCGGTCAGTGAGACGCCGGACCTCGCGGAACGGCTTCGGTCTGGCCGGCGCGAGGAGCGCTTCTATGGCATGGCTGACGTTCCCAATTTTCTCCGGAAACCGTACGGTCCGGGATGGGCGCTGGTGGGCGACGCCGGATGCCACAAGGATCCCTTCCTGGCACTCGGAATCTGCGATGCATTTCGGGATGCCGAACTCCTTGCGGATGCGCTGGACGAAAGCCTGTCGGGGCGCCGTCCTTATGAACAGGCGATGGCAGACTACGAGCGCCAGCGCAACCGCGCCACCATGCCCGACTACCAGCAAAACCTCCGCCAGGCGCAGTTCAAGCCTCTTCCGGCTGAACTGGCACAACTCCGATACGCCCTGCGCGGCAACCAGGAGGAGACGAACCGTTACTACCTGGCTATCGAAGGGATGATCCCGCCGGAAACGTTCTTCAACCCGGAAAACGTGCAACGCATCATCAACACAGCGACCTGAAACGAGGTGTGCTATGGCAAGAGTGCTGGTCACTGGCGCGAACGGCCACGTCGGCGCAAACGTCGTGCGCAGCCTGCTCCGCCATGATTATGAGGTTGTTCCGCTCGTGCGGCGCAGCGCTGATACGCGCAGCATCGACGGGCTTGGTCTGCACTGCCGTTACGGCGATATAATGGACCGTGAGTCGCTCGTGGCGGCTGCCTGCGGCTGTGATGCAATCATTCACACGGCAGCCGTCTTCGTGTTCTGGGCGAAGAACCCGGACGCGATTGTGCAACCGGCGCTCGCCGGTGCGCGCAACATTTTTTACGCCGCCCAGGCTGCCGGTGTTCGTCGCCTGGTCTATACCAGTTCGAGTTTTGCAATTGGCTTAAGCGACAACCCCAACGAGACGCGCTGCGAAGATCACTGGAACAATGATCCGCGCAATCCGTACCTGGTTGCCAAGACGCAGAGTGAGCGCGAGGCGCTGCGCCTGGCTGAGGAGCTTGGCGTGCCGACCGTGCGTCTGTGCCCTGGCTCGGTGCTCGGTCCCTACGACTACCGCGTCACGCCTTCGATGAATCTGCTGGCGGACGTGATCGTCAACAACGGGGTGTACTACGACGGCGGGCTGAACTTTGTCGATGCACGCGACGTAGCCGAGGTCCACGTCCGGGCGATCGAGACAGGTGAGCCGGGCCAGCGTTATGCGGCGGGCGGAACGAATCTGCATCTGCGGGATCTGGCGGCCCTCGTCGCGCAGTATACCGGCATTACCGCGAAACCATTGCCTGGAGGACGGCGGACGGCATTGCTCGCCAGCAGTCTCTTCGATCTGGTCTCGGCAGTCACCGGGAAAAAGCCATTCTTCAGCCGCAGTGAAGCCTTCGAGTGCGTCGGGCGCTACAACTACCTGGACTCCTCGCTGGCGCAGCGCACCTTTGGCGTAACGCCGCGACCAATCGCGGAGACGGTGCACGATGCACTGCGCTGGCTCGTGCATATCAATGCAATCAAGGCGCGGCTCACGCCGCCTCACGCCGACAATCTTCTGCCGGACCCAACCTGGTGATTCGACTCAGACGGCGCACGCTCTGGCGCCGCTGCTTGTATTCATGCGAAAGGAGATGGAACATGGCAATGGCAATTCTCAGCTGGGACCTGCCGCTACAGGAGCGGATGGCGGTATATGCCGAAAAAGCCCGCACCGAGTGGATCCCCGCGGTGGTGCAGCAGCCGGGCGTCAAGGAATTTCGCGGGGTGCGCAATGCGTTCCACACCAAACCTCATGTCATGACGATCGTCGAGTATGACAGCCTGGCATCCGTTCTGAACTTCATTGCATCCGAAGAGTACGCCCGCGTGATGGAGGGACTGCGCGCCGTCGGCTGCACCCACATCACCGTGCAAATCTGGGATGTATCGCCGATCACTCCGGAACCGATTCAACCCGCCAGCCAGAGATAATGGGACGCATAGCATACAATCATCAAGAACGCTTCTGGCTCTGGTGTTTGTCGGTATTTGGCTTCTTCGCACTCAACAGCGCTTTTCTGTACGGTGTATTCCAGCCAGGCGCCGTGCGGAGCGCACTCACAAACCCGATTGCAGCAGCGTTCATCATCGAGGCGCTGGTCATGATGGGCGTACTGGCGTATCTGCTGACGAAATGGCAGGTTGGCCGGTTACACTGGCGCTGGTTCGTGTTCCTTTCTCTGTTGGGCGGCATGGCGTTTGCGCTCCCAATTGTTCTGCTGTGGCCCCGCCGCGAGCCAGTTCCGGATTAACTCGGGACTGGCTCCATTCGCACGCCGGTTTGCCAGCGCGTGGGCAGGCGGCGCTTCGGCTATGCACCTCCCTGTCCGGCGACTGATGGAGTTTGGCATAAATATTCCGCTAGCCTACCCGCCCGGCGACTGATGGACTTTGAAAAATTATTCCGCTGTCCGTTCGTCCGCCCGGCGGCTGAAGCCGCGGGCTCCTGCTGCGAAGCCCGCCTTCGCGGGCTTCATCGGGCGATACTGGATTTTTTCAAAAACCATCAGTAGTCTGTCTGGTACGCCGAGTTGCACCGGCGCGCCCGCGCCTGCTATGCCCGCCAGCTGTACCAGACGCAGGGCGTCGAACAACAACGAACTTTACACGCCGGAAGCGCCGGGAGAGCGCCGTTTCGCCGGGATGTTCCCGATAGAAAATGATCGCTGGATCGTCTCATTGGGCGGATGGATGGGCGATCACGCCCCAACCGACGAGCAGGGCTTTCTGGAGTACGCCCGCAGCCTGCCAATGCCTGAGATCTATGAGGTCATCAGCCAGGCTGAGCCATTGAGCGCCGTCATCCCCCATAAGTTTCCCTCCAGTCTGCGCCGCCATTATGAGCGCCTCATCCGCTTCCCGGAAGGTCTCCTTGTGCTTGGCGACGCGGTGTGCAGTTTCAACCCGACCTATGGCCAGGGGATGACCTCAGCAGCAATGCAGGCGGCTGCATTGGATGATCTGCTGGCGCACCGCAGAGGACGGCTGGACAGTCTGGCGCTCGCCTTCTTCAAGCGGGCAGCGAAGGTGATCGACACCCCCTGGCAACTGGCAGTCGGCGAGGACTTCCGTTTCCCCGACACCACCGGTCCGAAGCCGCCCGGCATCGATCTGCTCAACCGCTATGTCGCCGCAGTGCACCGGGCGACGCTGGTTGACCCCGTGGTCGGCGCGGCTTTTATCCGAGTGATGAACCTGATGGCATCGCCGGGAAGCCTGCTGACGCCTGGTATGATGTGGCGAGTCTGGCGAGCGAACCGGCAACGGTCGCGTATGCGCATCCGTACAGCGGAACTGACGACATAAGAGGACCAGTTGTATCGCACAAAGCGCGAGACGCCTCACCAAATGGTGACGACTCCCGACACCTGGATTCTGCGATCACGGCTGATAAGCGGAACGCCTAATCGCAAAGCCGTTGCCGCAATGATGCGATCAGGCATATCGGGAACATGATCTCGTTTCACCTGCGCAAGGAAACGAACTGTTATCTCATCTAGCGGTACAACTGTTAGAACAGCGCCCTGGTGCTGATGGCATCCAGAAGCCGATCATATGTGTCTTGCGGAATGCGACTCTTTTCGATCAGGTACACTATTTCCACCAGCGTGATGGCAGAAAACGCCACCTGGTCGCCGCTTTCCACCGCCTGATCGAAGATGCGTCGAGCACTGGGAGATATACGCTCATCAGCGAACAAATACCAGATAAGTGCGTGGGTATCAGCAACAGCCTGGATCATCAGATATCCTCGCGTGGAAAACCGGCCCACGCCTCACGACGCATTTCATCGATCTCATCCGTTGATGGCGCCAGTCCCAGATCCGACCAGAGGCCCCACAAAGGTTTTCGTGGTCCAGAGTGGGTAGGGAGGAGGTCGCGCTCTATCTCAAGCGCCGTATGCTCAATCAGGCGAAGCTTATCACGCGGCGACAGTTTCTGTACAAGTTTGAGGACTTCTTCCAGCGTTAATGCCTGTTCCATAAGCCTTCTCCTGAAATCATCATGACGCTAAAAGTGTATCTCTTGCTGTAGATTTCGTCAACCTGGAGTCCGCGATCGATGTCTGTACGCCAATCCTTCAATCCCGACCGGATCGCCTTTTACGAGAGAGCCGGATGGGAAGCCTACTACGCCCGTCGCTGGCTGCGTGTGATGTGGCTGATGGGTGCAGCTCAACCGCGAGCAGTTCGGTATGACCCTGCCGACGGCGGTTGCCGCCGCGATCGATATTGTGCGCGCCAGCATCGCCTTCGCGCCGGTGGATAACGACGTACCAGCCGCCACGGCGCACCTGCGGCGCTTTTACGCAAAGGCGCAGCGCGCCGCGGAGATTCAGGCGGATGCCGCTGCGCTGGCGGCGCTGGAGATGGAGTACTGGATCGTGCACCGGCGGCTGGCGGTGGCGCGGCGCGATGCTCCCGATCATACCGGCGACATCGCGCCGATGGTGGAGGCGCTCACCAACCTGCACGCGGCGCTCTTCAACGTTGCACCAGAAGTGGTGCGCTCGTCAGCCGAACTGTGCACCCGCGCCGCCGTCGCCGTTGATCGCATCACCGGACGGTATTCGTCCGACGTAGGCGCCGACTGGGAGGAAGCCGAACGCCTGCTGCGACAGGCGTACCGCGCGGTGCAACGGGTGCGGTGGCAGTAATCAGGGCGGGAACAGGCTATCGGGTATACAATTGGCGTCTGAGAGGATCCAGGCATGCAGTACCAATTCCAGCACATCCAGCCCGGCGATGTCTCGCTGGCATACATCGAGCACGGGCGCGGCACGCCGGTGGTGCTCGTCCATGGCAGCGGACCGACCGACCTGCGCACGTGGGAACGGCAGATCGCGCCGTTCGCTGCCCATTTTCGCGTCATTGCCTACAGCCAGCGATACCACTATCCAAACCCGGCGACCGGCGATCTGGCTGGAATCGCCTCGACTCGCACGCACGCGCGCGATCTGGCTGACTTGATTACCGCACTCGGACTGGGGCGCGTTCATCTGGTCGGCTTTTCGTTCGGGGCGGATATTGTGCTGCGGCTGGCGGCGGATCGCCCGGATCTGGTGCGCACGCTCACGCTCACGGAGCCGCCGCTGCGCTCCT
>DAOTWI010000931.1:0-6422 GCA_034436075.1 Roseiflexus sp. | reverse complement strand
CATGTGTGACCTTCCGGCGCAGCGCCGACTGGCGCTGTGGGAGGCGGAACAGGCGGTGTGACCGGCGCGGCTGGCGCCTGCAGGATTGTCTCAACCGACGATGGCGCCACGACCGGCGGCATCATCGGCGGCGGCGGGGTGGCGCGTGTGACCGGATCGACAAATGGCGCGTCGAGGCAGCGATGGAGCGCCTGCTCGAACTCCAGCGCGCTGCTGAACCGCTTGGACGGTTCAAGGTTCATTGCCTTGATGATCGTCTCTTCAGTGCGCGCATCGACGGATGGGTTGAGTTTGCGGATACTCCCTTTTGCAGGCGTTTGCAGCGGGATCGGCGGCAGATTGGTCAGCAGGTGGAGCAGTGTGGCGCCGAGCGCGTACACATCGGAACGCGCGTCGGTTTGCCCTTTGCCATACTGTTCCGGCGGCGCATAGCCCGCTGAACCCATCGCAATCGTATCTTTCGCCTTGCGCACTTTGTAGGTTCGTGCAACGCCGAAGTCGATCAGTTTCAGCACCCCCTCCGGGGTCAGCATCACATTCGACGGCTTCAGGTCGCGGTAGATGATCGGCGGCGTGCGGGTATGGAGGTAATGCAGAATGCGCGCCAGTTGAATGCCGTAGCCGACCACCTGTTGTTCGAGCAGCGGCGCATTGGCGTCGCGGATGCGGTGCTCGAGCGTTTGACCCGGCACGAACTCCATGATCATCACCGGGCGCCCCTGGTATTCGAACAGATCGGCGACGACCGGCAACCCTGGATGGCTCAGTTTACTGAGGAGTTCGGCTTCTTGCAGAAAGAGGCGCCGATTCTCTTCGAGTTCCGCCGCTGGCAGTTCTTCCGCCGGGCGCATCTCCTTCAGCGCCCAGATCGTCGAGTCCGCCAGGCGCAACGCACGGTAAACCGCCCCCATCCCGCCGCGACCTATCAGTGAGATGATGCGATACGCGGCATGTGTACCGTGGATAATCGTTTCCGGCGCGAGCAGATCAGACATATGGCGCTGCGTGTGCGCTCCTTGCAGGGGAACCGCATTCCTGCGCCAATTGTACCACAGGATGCCCGAACCTGGCGCTGCAGCAAACAGTGCGCGATGGATGCAATCGTTAGAGCGTCGATTGGGCGTGTTGTTGCTCGTGGCAGAACTTTGTTATACTCTACAGGCGCGATGCCGTTGTTTGATGAGGTTCGTCTCGAACGGCAACTGTGCAATGCCTGGCATCGTACATCCTGAAGGGGTGCAAGAATCCACGCATTGCACCTCAACAAAGAGATCGATAATCGCGCCGATGTCCAGGAGCAACAAAACCCGGCGCAATGTGTGGCGACCGCAGAGCGAGTCGTCAAAGGAGTAGTCTATGGCGGGCGAGGTTACCATTCGCGCGTCGCTGGCGCGCCCGTATCTGGCAGCGGCGGCGACGCCGCAAGTTGCCTATCTGTTGATTGAAGTCACGCCTGGTCAGGTGATGACGCAGGTGCGCGCGCCGGTCAATGTCTGCTTTGTGATCGACCGGAGCGGCTCGATGAAGGGCGAAAAGATCGACCGGGTGCGGCGGGCGACGATTCGTGCAATTGAAATGCTCGATGAGCAGGATGTCGTCTCGGTCGTTATCTTCGATCATCGCACCGAGGTCCTGATCCCCGCCACGCCGGTCGTCAAGCCTGCTGAACTGGTTGACCGCATCAATCGTGTGCGCGATAGCGGCGGCACCCGGATTGCCCCCGCTGTAGAGGCGGGACTGCGCGAAATCGACAAAGGACCGCCGCAAATGGTGCGCCGCCTCATTTTGCTGACCGACGGACAGACCGAGAACGAGTCCGACTGTCTGCGACGCGCCGAGGATGCCGGAAAGCGCAATGTGCCAATCACGGCGCTTGGCGTCGGCAAGGACTGGAACGAGGACCTGTTGATCGAGATGGCAAACCGCTCCGGCGGCACTGCCGACTACATTGATCGCCCGGAAAAGATCGTCGATTACTTCCAGAGCACCATCCAGCGCGCACAGGCGACGACCGTGCAGAACGCAAACCTGACGCTACGGTTTGTGCAGGGAGTGTTGCCGCGCGCCGTGTGGCAGGTCTATCCGCTCATCACCAACCTTGGGTATCGCCCGATCTCCGACCGCGACGTGAGTGTGCCGCTTGGCGAACTGGAAACCGGCAGCGGACGCACCCTGCTGGTCGAAGTGCTGGTCGAACCGCGCCCGGCTGGGGAGTATCGCATCGCTCAGGCAGAAGTGAGTTACGACATACCGCTGCTGAATCTGCGCGGCGAGAAGAGCCGCGCCGACATCATGCTTACCTTTACGACTGATGCTGGCCTTGCGGCTCAGGTGAACGCCAGTGTGATGAACATCGTCGAAAAGGTCAGCGCCTTTAAACTACAAACGCGCGCATTGCAAGACCTTGCCGCCGGTGATGTTGCGGGAGCGACCCAAAAACTGCAAAGCGCCGTGACCCGGCTCCTCAACCAGGGCGAAGTCGATCTCGCGCAGACCATGCAGCGCGAGATTCAGCACCTGCAACAGACCGGCAAACTCTCCAGCGAAGGGCAGAAGACGATCAAGTTCGGCGTGCAGAAGACGGTGCGGCTCACCGACATCAATCCGGAAGAGTAGGGGTTAGGGGTTAGGGGTTAGGGCAATGCGATCAATGGACTTAACCCTTAACCGCTAACCGCTGGTTCTCGGCTCTCAGTTCTCAGTTCTTAACTCCCGCATACCGGTTCTCGTATGCTATAATTCTGAGAAATTGATGAGAAACCATCCATCCACCCGCGGCCCAACTGAAGGAGAACCGGCTATGCTCGGCGAGCCGCACTATGACGAGGCGATTGTGCACTTTCAACGGGGCCTGGTGCTTGAACAGGCGCACCGCGTTGAAGAGGCGGTAGAAGAGTATCGGCGCGCGTTAGAGCATAACCCGCATCTCGCAGAAGCGCACGACGCCCTTGGGAATTACTACCATCGGCACGGTCTGCTGGCAAAGGCGGCGGAAGAGTTCCGCATCGTTGCAAATCTGGAAGGCGGGTTTCTGGCATATTTCAACATTGGCAGCGTCCTGATTGAACTTGGCAGATACGACGAAGCTATCAATGCGCTGCTGCACTGCCTGATCTTCGACCCTGAAGACCCTGCAGTGCACTATCAACTGGGTCTGGCGCACTTTCTGCATGGTGATGATTACGCGGCGCTCTACCATCTCCAGATCACCCGCCAGCGCTATCCAAATGATGCCAACCTCCATTTGCTTATTGGTCGCTGCCATCTGCGCCTTGGCGCATACGACGACGCGGAAATGGCATTTCATACCGCTCTCAGGTACGCCACACACGACATTGTCCGGCTTCGCGTCGAGATGGACATTCAGGCGGTCGAGCGTCACCGTGAAATTGGCGTCGTCCAATCGCTCAGAGAGCGTTTCTATGCCGAACAGGGCGCTGCCTATCTTGGATCGACCCACGACGACGGCAACAGGACGGAAGAGTTCCCCGATTTCCACTTTACGTACCCCGATATCGCCATCAGCCTCCATCGCCTCACATCCCTTGCGCGTTTGCAACGCTGGCATCTGACCTGCGTCGTTCCGATTGATCGCCTGGCTGAACCGCTGGCTCGCACGCTGGCAGGATTGCTTCAGGTTCCGGTGCGCTGCGCCGATGCGCTCCAACCCAATGACGTTGCACTGCTGACCCTTGCTATTGGCCACGAAGCGGAACTGTTGAAACTGGCGATTGAGCGGGCGCCGTGCGCATCGATCACGTTCTGCCTGGGGTTGGACTGGTTGCGCCACAATGCCGTCGTTCCTGATGTTATCGGGGTCGTTGCGCGTGATATGTGCAGTGTGCCGTGGGAACCCGAGTTTCGCCGCCTGCGCGCGCACAGTGCGCCTGCCGATCAACTGGATGTCTGTCTGAACCAGGCGACGCAGCAGATCAGTGCAGCCGTGCAGTCAGCGCCGCCCCACCCGATCACAAATCAGAACCTGGCGTTCTTCCAGACGTTCCGTCGCTTGCGGTATCTCGAACATGCCTGCGGTGCGTCCGTCGCCTGCTGATGGGTTCTATCCCGGTAACCGTTCACGCTTTTCCTGGAAACACGGGTGTTGCGCCTGCACGCGCAATACTCTGGTCGGAAGATTAACCTCAACCTGGACAATCACGCCTGCACCTGTGGAGCGGTGAGTGTCGGCTGAGCCTGTCGAAGCCGACGCTGATCGCGAGATTGTCCACTATTATCTGGGTGATCTTCCTCTATATGAGACGGGCGGTGAGCGTTGGCTGAGCCTGTCGAAGCCAACGCTGATTGCGAGATTGTCCAATAGCTGGTTGATCTTCCTATGAGACGGCGAGACTCGCACGTTGGCGCGTGCAGAACCCTTTCGGTCGCCGATGAGTTCACCTCCGCTCCCCACACCCCATTGCCCGCTCCCCAGATGACGACGATTCGATATTTCGCCGATCATGCGGTACCATGCCCGTTACCACTTCTTGACCCGGGACGTATGCTGAATGCCAGAGGAATGACCAATGACCACGTCCGTAAGCGAAACCCTGCCCCATTGGGATATGACGGTTGTCTACCCTTCACTCGACTCGCCGGAGTTTCATCGCGACCTTGTTGCCGTGCGTCAGGCGTTCGATGATGTCACTGCGTTGTTTGATCGTCTGGGCATTGATCGACGCGACGATCAGGCAACGGATGACGATGCTGTTGCGGCATTCGATACCATCATTGCAGCGTTGAACGAACTGCTGGAACGCTTCGCCACGCTGCGCGCCTATGCCTACAGTTTCGTGTCGACCGATTCGCGCAACGATCAGGCGCAGGCGGCGCTCAGCCTGCTTATGCGGGATAGCGTCACACTGACGAAACTGCTGAAGCGGCTGACCGCCTGGATTGGCGGGCTGGATGTCGAGACGCTGATCCAGCGCTCGACGATTGCGCGCGATCACGCCTACCTGGTGCGGCGCGCCGCTGAAGAAGCCCGTCACCTGATGTCGCCAGCCGAAGAGGATCTGGCGGCAGAACTCGATCTGTCGGGCGGGATTGCCTGGACGCGCCTGTACCAGAATCTGACGTCGCAGATCATGGTTCCGCTAGAGCGCGATGGGCAGGTGGTCGAACTGCCGATGAGCCAGGTGCGCAACCTGGCGCGCGACCCTGATCGCGACGTGCGGCGCTGCGCGCACGAGGCGGAACTCGCCGCTTGGGAACGCGCTGCACTGCCCATTGCAGCGGCGCTCAACAGTATCAAAGGGCAGGTGCTTACCCTGAGCCGCCGGAGGCATTGGACGACGCCCCTCGACGCCTCGCTGTTCGATAACGGCATCGACCGCGCCACGCTCGATGCCATGATGAACGCCGCGCGTGAGTTCTTTCCCGATTTTCAGCGGTACCTGCGCGCCAAAGCACGGTTGCTCGGCGTCGAACGCCTCGCCTGGTACGACCTGTTCGCGCCCGTCGGCGGCAGTGGACGCAACTGGCAGTTCAGCGACGCCGAGGCGTTTATTGTGACACAATTCGCGCGCTACTCGCCGCGCCTGGGAGATTTTGCAGCGCGAGCGTTCCGTGAACGCTGGATCGATGCCGAACCGCGTTCCGGCAAAGCTGGCGGCGCCTTCTGTATGTCGCTTCGACGCGATGAGTCGCGCATTCTGGTGAACCACGACTCCACAGCGGATAGTATGTTCACTCTGGCGCACGAACTCGGGCACGGCTACCACAACCTGAACCTGGCGCAGCACACGATGCTCAACCGTGATACGCCGATGACCCTGGCAGAAACGGCGAGCATCTTCTGCGAGACAATCGTGCGCAATGCGGCGCTACAGGATGCAAGCCGCGATGAGACGCTCGAAATCCTCGAGGCGTTCCTCAGCGGCGCCTGCCAGGTCGTGGTCGATATTACCTCACGCTTCCTGTTCGAAACGGCGCTCTTTGAGCAGCGCGCAGCGCGCGACCTCTCCGTGTCGGAACTGTGCGCGCTGATGATTGATGCGCAAAAGCAGACCTATGGCGATGCGCTTGATGAGCCGACATTGCACCCGTTTATGTGGGCTGTCAAAGGACATTATTACAGCAGCGGGTTTTCGTTCTACAACTATCCCTACATGTTCGGGCTGCTGTTTGGATTGGGATTGTACGCGGAATATCAGCGCGCGCCGGATGAGTTCCGAAAGCGCTATGATGACCTGCTGGCATCGACCGGGCTGGCAATCCCCGCCGACCTGGCGGCGCGGTTGGGGTTTGATCTGCGCGCACCCGCGTTCTGGCGCGCCAGCCTCGAGGTGATCCGGAACGATATCGACCGCTTTGAGGCGCTGGTAGATGGCGTATGAACCCGGAGTCGTTTCTGACAGCAACCCTTCGCGCGCTGCCGCACGGCGCCGCCGTGGCGCGCATCCTTGCCGCTGCTGTCGCTG
>DAOTWI010000930.1:0-6065 GCA_034436075.1 Roseiflexus sp. | reverse complement strand
CGAACGTCCGGCGCAACCGTTCGCGCCGCCGCCACTGCGCCACCTCGCCGTGATGACCGGAGACCAGCACCGGCGGCACCGCCCGCCCTTCCCACACAGCGGGACGGGTGTACTGCGGATATTCCAGCAACCCGTCGCTGAACGACTCCTCGGCGGCGGATTCGGCGTCAATCACGCCAGGAACCAGGCGCGCCACCGCATCAATCACAACCATCGCCGCCAGTTCGCCGCCGGTCAACACATAGTCGCCGATCGACAGCTCACGGTCGATCAGCGCCTCGCGCACCCGTTCATCCACGCCCTCATACCGTCCGCAGACCAGCGCCAGGCGCGGGCAGGTCGCAAGTTCGGCAGCAATGCGCTGCGTGAACGGCTCACCGTCAGGCGTCATCAGAATGACCGGCGGTTTGGGCGCTGATTCTCCAGCGTCGCCGTCGGTCATCGCCAGCACTGCGCGAATGCAGGCGGCGAGCGGCTCAGGCTTCATCACCATGCCCGCGCCGCCGCCATAGGGCGCGTCGTCCGTCGTGCGATGACGGTCAGCGGCGTAGGCGCGAATATCGTGAAGCGCCACCGAAATGCGCCCGGCCTGAATCGCCCGCTTGAGAATGCTCTCGCTCAGCGGACCGGTGAACATCCCCGGAAACAGCGTTAGCACATCGAACCGCATGGTTGCATTGTAGCACAGCACAAGCGCGCGGGCGCGCGGGCGAGGTGACAATAAAATCACATAAAAACTTGACAAAATCAATCAAATAATACAAGATATATCTGCAACCGTCATTATCACAGGAGCAACGCTATGACCCGTTTCGACGAATTCCTGAAAGCCAACGAAGCCTTTGCCGCCAGTTTCGATCGCGGCGATCTTCCCATGCCTCCGGCGCGCAAAGTCGCCGTCGTCGCCTGTATGGATGCCCGCCTGCATCCTGAAAAGGCATTGGGGATTGACATCGGCGACGCGCACGTGATCCGCAATGCTGGCGGACGCGCGCAGGACGCGCTCCGCTCGCTCGTCATTTCGCAACAACTGCTGGGAACGCGCGAGATTGTGGTGTTGCACCACACCGACTGCGGGATGCTGACCTTCACCAACGAGCACCTGGCGGCGAAGATTGCGTCTGAGCTTGGCGTCGATGTGGAAGGGCAGGATTTTCTGCCATTCGCTGATCTCGAACAGAGCGTGCGCGATGATGTGGCGTTTCTGCGCAATTCACCGTTGATCCCGAAGGACATTCCGATCAGCGGCGCGATCTACGATGTGCGCACCGGCAGGGTGCATGAGGTGGTGCGGGCGTGATGCCAGTCGCCCTCGAACAACGACCTCTCGGAGTGAACACTTTGAGAGGTTGTTGTTCGATAATACAAGCGTGTCGTTTCCGTGTACAGACTTCTGCATCGTATTTACAAATCGCGGTGCACGCCTCCGCGGGGGGCGATTTCAACGACGAGCACGACAAGCCGATCGTCTTCGACGGCGTAGATCAATCGCCAATCACCAATGCGCAGGCGATACAGGTTATCGTAGCCCTTGAGCTTTTTGCAGCCGACCGGTCGCGGTTCAGCCGCCAGGGTGAGGAGCAGACCGTCGACGTCCTCCCCACGATTGGCGGCATCGAGAATGTCGCGCCAGCGGGTGCGGGCATCGTCGCTGTTCAGGATACGACAGGTCATGGCAGCCTCTAATCGTTAGAATCTTATGAAAAGATACCATGTCATCTGACGCCACGCAAGCCGCTCTGCGTCGGCTCACAGGCGCTGCCTTTCCAAAAGCGGTTTGTCCGACCACAAAAACGCAGAGAGAACAACAGAGGACCCTTCGCGGCTTCGTGGTTGATCAGTAGTTCATTATCACAGCACAATCCGGGTGATCCCCTTCTTGATCAGCGGCGCGTTGAAGTTGATCAGGAAACCAAGACGCTTTCCAGCAAGCTTGAGTTGGGTCAGGATTTGCGCCGTGTGCACAGGATGCACAATCTCCACCGCCTTCAACTCGCAGATGATCCGCTCCTCCACCAGCACATCAAGACGCAACCCCTCATCGAATCGCAAGCCATCGTAGACGATAGGCACGACCACCTGACGGCGAAAGGATGCTCCTCGCTTGTGCAGCTCGTGGCAGAAGCAGACTTCATACACACTTTCCAGCAAACCAGGACCCAGATTCTTATGCACGGCGAAAGCAGAGTCCACAATCAGGCTGGCAATACGCTCATCTTCTTCAGAAATGGGAAGATGTTTCATTTCTCACTTCCCTTCGTGGCTTGGTGGTTGCTGCTGTACCACGAAGACACGAAGACACCAAGCGGGCAACAGAAGACCCTTCATGGCTTCGTGGCTTGGTGGTTGCTACTATACCACGAAGACACGAAGACACCAAGCGGGCAACAGACGATCCTTCGTGTCTTCGTGTCTTCGTGGTTATAAAGGTCATCCCGGCCATCCGCTCCCCCCGTTTCTGCGTTACACTATGGGAGACAGACATAGTTCCCGGAGGCACCTTCCATGGCAGAACAGCGGCTCAAAGTCGGCGATCTGGCGCCGGATTTTGCGGCGACCGCCGATACTGGCGAAACGATCCGGCTCTCCGATTTGCGCGGCAAACGGGTGATACTCTACTTCTATCCCAAGGACGACACATCTGGCTGCACGACGCAGGCATGCGGCTTCCGCGACGCCTATCCGCAGATCGAGGAGAAGAACGCCGTGGTGCTCGGCGTCAGCCCGGATGGCGTCAAGTCGCACCAGAAGTTCAAGACCAAGCACAATTTGCCGTTTACGTTGCTCGTCGACGAGGATCATGCCATCGCCGAGGCATACGGCGTCTGGGCGGAGAAGTCGATGTACGGCAAGAAGTACTGGGGCATCGAGCGCAGCCACTTCGTCATCGACGAAAACGGCGTGATCGTTGAGGCGGCGGTGAAAGTCAAACCTGAAGAGAGCGTCAAGCGCGCCGTCGCCGCGCTCGGCTAGATCGTCGTATCCGGCGCGCCAGCGAAGAGATCGGCGACCCGGAACGAAATGTCGGGCAGGCAGGCGAACACGACCTGCTCTGTCGCCTCGGACACCAGCGGCGTGGCATAGCGACCCGGAGCTTCGAGCAGGTAGCGTCGCACCTGGCGCGCCTCAGGGTCCACAATCGCATACTCTGGAACGCCAGCTGCTGCATACGCCGCCAGTTTCACCCGTTCATCATAGGCACGCGTCCCCGGCGACAGCACTTCGACGATCAGGTCAGGCACGCCGTAGATCCGCCCGTTGCGGAACAGATCGGCGCGTGATTGCAGCACCACGACGTAGTCGGGTTGTACGGGGTCGCAACCTGGCATAATCACGCCAATTGGCGCCGGAAAACAGTACGCCAGCCCTGCATCTTCCGCCGGGATGCCGATGAAGCGCTCCAGACGACGGATAATCCACTGATGGAAACTGTGCGGCGCAGTGGTCATGTAGAGCACTCCGTCGATAATCTCGTAGCGGTTGCCGTCGTCGGGGAGCGCCTCCCAATCCGCCAGCGTCCAGCGTCCCTGGAGCGGACCGGCGACAATTGGCGAGTCGGTTTTGATCACGAGCGCGGTCATGGTTCCTCCCTGCCTCAGCGAAACACGCTCAGCGCCATGTAGAACGAGACGCACCAGTTGGGCGCGTCCACAATCTGGCTGATGCGCAGATCGCCCGCCAGACTGCACAGGACGTAGGCATCTTCGCGGCTCAGCCCTTTCTCACGCTCCAGCCACGCGATCATGTCGCGCACGGCATCCTGCGCGTTCGCCATCAGGTCAGGTCCGATCGCCGTTGTGACGAAATATCCCTTCTCGTCATACGCGGGCTGGATCGGTCCCGGCGGCGTGAAGAACTGGTAGCTCCAGGGGCGCAGGCTCCGCCCTTTGATGACGTTGAAGCGCAGGCTGAACTGCATCGGGCACTCGATGCCGGTCACGCACACTTCGCCGTCTCCCTGCGCCGCGTGACAGTCGCCTGCCGAGAAGAGCGCGCCGGGCACAAAGACCGGCAGATACAGTTTTGCGCCGACGTTCAGGTGGCGCGTGTCGATATTGCCGCCTGCCTTGCCGCATGGCAGCACGTCGAACGCGCCTGGTTCATCGAGCGCCACTCCCATCGTGCCGCAGAACGGCTGGATCGGGATGTGAATATCGTCGCGCAGCGGCGCGGTGACGCCGTTGCTCAGGTCGAAGTGGCGAATATACGGTTCGGTAAAATCGTTCGCCAGCAGCCCCAAGCCAGGGATGATGCCCGTCCAACCCCAATCGAGCGTCTGCATGCGCAGGATCTCGACTTCGAGCGTGTCGCCGGGTTCGGCGCCTTTCACAAAAATCGGACCTGCCAGCGGATACAATTGGTCAAAATCGAGATTCGTCAGCACCGACGCATCGCAGCCAGGGGTCACCTGGTTGTTCGTCACCTCGGCGGTCTCGCAGTGAACGATGTCGCCTGGCTCGATCTCGATGGCTGGCGGCAGGCTGTTATCCCATTTGTGGTGGATCTGGTCGGGGCGGAGCGTATGTTCTGCCATGGAAGCCTCCTCCTGCGCATTGATCTGGCGGATTGTGGGACTTCCATTATACTATCAGTCGCCGCGTTCCGCTGGCATATGGTGTCTGTCGGAGTGCAGTCATGAACTCCGCTTCGCAGTGTGTGGGAGTACACGGATTTGCACGGATTGAGACGGACGGACACGGATTTATCGCTTCTTAAACAAATCCGTAAGAATCCGTCGTATCCGTGTGAATCCGCGTCCTATTATGCCAGGATCGCACCCGGAACGCGAAACGCGACAGGCTGGCGCTTGTCACTCATCACTCATCACTCGTCACTCACACACAAGGAACCGACCATGAACGTCTCTCACGATCCACAGTCGTACTGGCAGACGACGGCGCCTGCTCCGGTTCTCCCAACCGATCTGCCTTCAACCGCACACGTCGTCGTTGTCGGCGGCGGCTTTTTCGGCGCGGCGACCGCGTATTTTCTGGCGCGCGCCGGCGCTGCGCCGCTCCTGGTCGAACAGACGGCGCCAGCCTATGGCGCTACCGGGCGCAACGGCGGCTTTCACGTGGTTGGAACGGCGGAAGGATACGCCGATGCCATTGAGCGTCTGGGACGCGAAACGGCTCGCGCCATTATGCAGATCACGCTCGACAGTCGCGCGCTGCTGCGGCAGGCGCTCGCCGAAGAAGCGATCACCTGCGACTACCGTGAGCCGGGGCATCTGACGCTGGCATTGGGAGAGGCGCAGTACGCCGATCTCCAGCGTCAGGTCGCCGCGCTGCGCGCCGATGGGTTCGCCGCCGAACTCCTCGACCGCCAGCAAACGCAGTCGTTGATCCGCACGCCGTTGAGCGAGGAGATCGCGGGAGCGTTGTATGGACCGGAGAATGCGCTGCTCCATTCGGCGCGCCTGGTCTACGGATTGATCGCAGCGGCGCAACGGCACGGCGCGCGCGTGGCGATTGCGCGAGTTGAACGGTTGATTCCGCACAACGGTCACCTCCGCGTGATGACCAATCGCGGCATCGTGGAAGCAGGCGCCGCAGTGGTGACCGTCAACGCCTGGACGCGCGACCTGATCCCGGCGCTGCGCGACGTCATCACGCCGGTGCGCGGTCAGGCGCTGGCATATGCCCCTATCCGGCCCGTCTTCGAGCAGGGTATCGGCGCCTCCGTGACCTCCACCGGCGAATACTGGCATCAGACGCCGGACGGCGCGATCGTGATCGGCGGGTGCCGCGCCTGCGCTCCGGGGCGTGATGTCGGCGTCACCGACACCGTTCCGACGCCGGACGTTATCGCTGCCATCGAACAGATCCTGCCGCGCTTGTTTCCGCAGATCGGCGATCTGAATGTGACCCGACGCTGGGCAGGGCTGATGGCGTTCACCGCCGACTACACACCGATCGCCGATGCAGCGCCGGACCTGCCAGGGGTGTGGGCGGCTGGCGGGTTCTGCGGTCACGGCATGCCATTCGGCATGCGCTTCGGGCAGTTGCTGGCAGAAGCGGCGCTTACCGGCGCCACCCCCGCGGCGCTGGCGCCGTTCCGCGTGA
>DAOTWI010000929.1:0-4608 GCA_034436075.1 Roseiflexus sp. | reverse complement strand
GTCCGCGCAGCGCCGCAATGCAGTACCCGTGCGCCTCGCTAACACGCAGAGTCACTTCCAGCGGCGGCGCGTCGTCAGGTTCGTTCGCAAGTGCGTCATGCAACGCTGCCAGCGCCTCGTTCAGCGCAGGGTGCAGCAACGGGTCGTGATCGAGTTCGTAGATCGACTGCGTATCAGCTTTGTAGTAGCCAACCCGCCGCCCATCGCAATGCAGGCGTGCATTGTTGCGGTACTCCCACGGTTTCGAGGCAGGCGCCGTTTCTTCAACTATCCCCGGATCGACGCCAGCAAACTTGGCGAGTTGATCAATGAGAATCTGATGGCGCAACCGCTGCTGCGCCGCGAACGCAATATGCTGCCAGGGCATATGGCTCGCGCCGGGGAGTCGCGGAGCGACACGGTCGGGTGAAGCAATCAGAATGTCGATGACATCACCGCGCGCATATGCTTCACGCTGCTCGCGTAGCCGCACAAGCACGCGCTCGCCGGGGATGCCGCTAACCGCGAACACAACCCGATTCTGCCAGCGCCCGACCGCCTCGCCGCCCTGCGCGATGCCGTCGAGCGTCAGTTCCAGGGTGTCGGGCCACGCTGGAGACACGGTTTGCTCAGGAGGATCAACCAAAGTCGCGCTCGCCAATATCGCTGCGGTAGGTTCGCCCCTCGAACTGCACCCGGTCGGCGTTGACCAGCGCCCGACCGCGGGCGCCGGGGAGCGAGATTCCCTGCGCCACAACCGTCGCAACCAGTCCGCCGGTGGTGCGCAGCCCGCCCCAACCCTGCGGCGCCCCGCCCATGCCGAGCAATCCGCCGATCATCGAACTGAGCGCATTGGCGCTGCCGCCGCGGCTGCTCGCCGCACGCGAGGCATACGGCACGGTTGCCGCCGGATTGGTCGTTGCGCTATGAAAAACCATCACGCCGGGGTCAACATCTTCGAGACCCTGGATTTGCCCGCCGGTGGGGAAGAAATTGGGATAGCCGCGCGCCATGAGACCGAGACCAACGCTGGAAGTAGCCGCCCATGCTGGCGGCGGCAATTCGTGAAGGCGCCTGGTAATCGAGGCTTCAATCCAGGGGATCAGGTCGTCTTCCAGGCGCGGCAACACCACCTGCGCTTCCCCTTCGCGGAAACTGAACCGGAGCGCCGTTGCGCGCGGACCTTCGGCAGTAATGATGCAATCCACGCCGATCAACCCCCAGCACGGCAGCCCTTCTTTCTCCAATCCTGCAACGAACGGCAGGATAAACTTCTCGTGCAGATAGCGCGTCAGGCGTTGAGCGAACTCCGAGTTGCTGGTATGCGCCCCGACGCCGCGCGCCTGTGCGCCGCGATCCCCTTCCTCGACCCGATCATACAGCCGGGTCGCCAGGAGCGGCACAGCGGTGCGCCCATCGGTCAGCGCCGAGAGCGCCACTCGCGAACCGCGCAGCACGGCTTCAATGACGACGCCTTCGCCGCCATCGAGGGAGCGTGCCGCGAACAGGCGACGCAACCCTTCGAGCGCAGCGTACCGGTCGTCAAAGATCTCCTCGCCGCCCGACGGATGATCGGTCTTGATCATCACCGGCAGCGGCAACGTCGCCAGATAACGCTCAGCCGTGGCAAGATCGGTGAACGGGCGCCCAGGCGCCGTCGGAATGCCGTGGCGGATCATAAACTCCTTCGCCAGGCAGCGGCTCTGTTCCAGCGCAGCGGTGCGGCGCGACGCTCCCCAGACGCCGATGTGCAGCGACAGGACTTCATCGACCAGCCCGGTGTGCAATGGGGCGCTGGAAGCGGGAATGACCAGATCAATCTGCTCCTCGAACGTCCAGCGGCTCAACCATGCAGCATCGGCAGCATCAAGGGTCGCCGAGGGCGTAAACGGCGCCGTTCCGCCATTACCGGGCGCACAAACGACCTCTGGCGACCGCGGGCTGTTGATCAGTTTCCACGCCAGCGCGTGGGCGCGACCATCGTCGCCAAGCAGAAGGATCCGCATCATACGCAACTGCTGCTATCTCATGGGAAGATCACCCTCAACCTGAACCGTCACGCCTGCACCTGTGGAGCGGTTAGCGTTGGTTTCGACCGGCTCAACCGGCGTTGGCTGAGCCTGTCGAAGCCAACGCCGATCACGAGATTGTCCAATATCTGGTTCTTCCTAATCAGATCCGCGCGAGTCCGTGTTCTAATTCACAATACTGCGCGCCTGGATACGGGCGCGCCATTGACGTGTCTGGCTGACAGTTCCAACCCTTCCTGCAATGTGGCCGCTGTGCGCAACCCCAGATGAATGCCCAGACCGATGAGCGTCTGCGCCACTTCCGGGCGAATGCCGACCAGAATCGTTTCCGCGCCCATCAATCGGGCGGCGCTTGCCGTGCGCACCAGCGCCTGCGCCACCTGCGTATCGACGATGGGCACGCCGGTAATATCGACAATCACGGTGTGCGTGTTGCGCTGCTGGATGGTATCGAGCACGCTCTTCGTCAATGTCTCCGCCCGCACGCTGTCGATGGCGCCGGAGAGCGGAACAACCACGGTTCCATCACGCACCGGGATCACCGGCAATGAAAGGTCGAGGATCAACTGGCTCAACTCCTGTTGCGCCGCCAGGCTGCGCCGCAACTCGTCCGCCAGCGCCTGCTGCGCCGCCAGCGTCTGGGTCAACTCTGCGGTGCGCTCGGCAATCCGCACTTCCAGGCTGGCGTTCGCCTGCGCCAGTTCTTCCTGCATGCGCTCCGCCAGCGTGCGCGCCTGTTGCGCCTCACGAATGGCGCGCCGCGCGAGGCGCGCCCCGATGTACGAGACCAGCCCGACCACCACGAGCAAAACGCTGCTGTTGAGCGCGTCCTGGCGAATATTGGGAAAACTCCAGAGATCGGGATGTGTCAGGCTCAGCGTCAGCAAAAAACCGCCCGCCACAGTGCCGGTTACGATCCAGAGTTGCGGCGGGCTGAGCGTCAAACTGGCAATGACAATCAGGATGGTCAGAAAGTATCCGACTTTCACTGCTTGCTCGGACGCCAGATTAGCCGTTGCCAGCAGCGCCCCGGCGAGAAACGCGCCAATGACAATCCACGCAGCGACGCTGGCATGCCCGCGTTGCGCCAGCGCATACGCGACGATAAAGAGCGCACTGCTGGCGACCGGTATCAGGATGTTGCTGCCGTCGGGCGACACAAGGCCAAGAATTGCAAAGAGCACATTCGCTGCCAGCATCATGGCGATCAACTGCATCACGATCAGCGCCCGGCGCTGCACATCGGGATCGGTCGCGCGCGTCGCCATGATGGTGTTGAACCGGTTCCGCATATCCCTCTCCGTCGTACTGCTCAAATCCTGAAAACGCACCCGGCATGATGTCACTCATCGAGTCCTGCGGCAGCGATCACACCTCGCACGGCGCTGCGTTCCAGGCAGCAGCCCGACCGCCCTCCAGAAGGGCATGTTCATCATACCATGCGCGTCCTGATCTGCTGATATATGGTAGTGATCAGGACGGAAACATTTCTGCAATCTTTGCATCGCCCGATTGCTTTTATAATAGAGAAACGCGGTTGATGGTCGAGCCGCCGCTCTCACTGACTGACCCGGGGATCATCATGAAACAGCGACGTTTTGGCGCGCATATGTCCATCAGCGGCGGGTTGTACACCGCGTGCGAACGCGGGCGCCGCGCTGGCTGCGATGTCGTCCAGATTTTCAGCAAGAATCAGCAGCAGTGGCGCGCAAAACCGCTGACCGGCGAAGACGTTGCGCGGTTCAAGGAAGCGCAGGTCGCCGAGGGCGTTCCGGTGGTGATGGTTCACGACTCGTACCTGATCAATCTGGCGGCGCCAGGCGATGAGTTATGGCATAAATCACTTGAGGCGTTCCAGGAGGAACTGGAACGCTGCGCGTTGCTCGGCGTTCCGTACCTCGTCACGCACCCTGGCGCGCACGTCGGGTCTGGCGAAGAAGCCGGTCTGCGCCGCGTCGCCGCTGCGCTCGACCGGGCGTTTGAGAGCGGCGCTGGCGATGGGGTCATGGTGCTGCTGGAAACGACCGCCGGGCAGGGAAGCAGCCTGGGGCGCCGCTTCGAGGAATTGGCGCGCATTATCGAATGCTCCCGCTACCCGGATCGCCTGGGGGTGTGCGTCGACACCTGCCACATCTTTGCCGCCGGATACGATATTCGCACGCCCGAATGCTATGCGGCGACGATAGAAGAACTTGATCGGGCGATTGGCATCGCCCGCGTGAAAGCCTTTCATCTGAACGACTCGCAGAAAGACCTGGGGAGCCGGGTGGATCGCCATACGCACATCGGCGAGGGATGTATCGGGCTGGAAGGGTTTCGCGCACTGGTGAACGATGCGCGCTTTGCCGATCTGCCGATGGTGCTGGAAACGCCGAAAGGCGATGATCTTGCCGATGACATTCGGAACCTGAAAACGCTGCGTGATCTGAGCGCCGGGGCATCTTAAACAGGGCGCAGAAAGGGTGACGTGCTATGCCTGTTCCTCCTGGCTTGCTGATGGACATCGCCATCCTGGTTGTTCGTGAATACTGGCGCAGCCGGAAGCGGCGCACAGCGCCAGCCGCTGCACGAACGCCTGCGCCATCCCGCGCGCCCATCC
>DAOTWI010000928.1:0-2949 GCA_034436075.1 Roseiflexus sp. | reverse complement strand
CTCAGTTCTCAGTTCTCAGTTCTCAGTTCTCAGTTCTCAATTCTCAGTTCTCAGTTCTCAGTTCTCAGTTCTCGGTTCTCAAAGAAAATCAGGTACCATGGCAATATGTGAGTCCTTACACAACCATCCAGAGACCATGACTCCAGACACCATCCTCTCCGGTGCAACGATCTATCCCATCGTCACCGCGCCCATCATGCGCGGCGCGGTTGCAATCGGCGGCGACCGCGTGCTCGCTGTGGGTCCAGCGGACAGCATCGAGGCGCTCGCGAGACCATCCACCCGCACAGTGCGTCTTCCGCCTGAATATGCCGTCATTCCGGCGTTCCACGATTCGCACCAGCACCTGCTGAGTTATGTGCGCAGCCGCACCCGCGTGGCGCTGTGGGATACCACGAGCATCGGCGCTGTGCTCGAACGGTTGCGCGCAGAAGCGGCGCGACGAACGCCAGGAGAATGGATCGTTGCCGTGGGGCATGACCAGGGACGGCTGGCGGAGCGTCGCCATCCGGTGCTGGCGGAACTCGATGCTGCCGTTCCCGGCCATCCGCTCCTGATCTACCGCGCGTGCAACCACGTGGCGCTGGCAAACTCGGCGGCGCTGGCGCGCGCAGGCATCGCCGCCGCCACGCCTGATCCGCCAGGGGGACGGATCGAACGCCGCGAGGACGGAAGTCCGACCGGCGTGTTGCTCGAATCGGCAATGGCGCTGGCAGCGCGTGCAGTCGAAGCGCCAGCCATCGACTGGCGCGCTGGGGTGCGTGACGCGGCGCGTGAGTACCATAAACGCGGCATCGTCGCCATCGGCGAAGCGGCGCTCGGACACGTCGCCGGATTGCGTGACCTTGAGATTGTCAATGAAACGATTCGCGGCGTGGGCGCAGGGCTGCGCATGTACGTCATGGCGTATGGCGCCGTCGCCGAAGCGATGGTGCAGGCGGCGGAAGCGGGCGAGACGCAGGACGCATGGCGGGATAACGCCTGGTTGCGCTTCGGAGCGATCAAGTATTTCGCCGACGGGACGCTTGGCGGCGGCACGGCGTGGCTCAGCGAGGATTACGGCGATGAGCCGGGCAACCGCGGTCTTCCGCTCGTTTCAGCGGAAGAACTCGATGCGCGGGTATTGCGCGCGCACCGCGCCGGTTTTCAGGTAGCAATCCACGCCATCGGCGATGCCGCCGTTGCAATGGCGCTCGACTCGTATGAGCGCGCGCTCGCCACAGATCCGCGTTCCGATCATCGCCATCGTATCGAACATGTCGAAGTCGTGCATGCCGGATTGCCGGAGCGCTTTGCGCGCCTGGGAGTCATTGCCGCCATTCAGTCCTGCTTCACCTACTGGGAAGAGGGAGACGTGACGCGGCTGGGTCCCGGACTGGCGCCGTGGGGGCATGCGTGGGGCGCCTTGCAGCGCGCCGGGGTTGTGCTTGCCAACGGGTCGGACAACCCGGTGTTGCCGGATTTTGCGCCGCTCCAGGGAATCGCGGCGGCGGTGACGCGCAGGGCGCACAATGGTCGCGTGATTGCCGCACATCAGGCAATCGGTTTGATGGAGGCATTACGTAGTTACACATGGGGCAGTGCGTATGCCGCTTTCGCCGAACACAAGCATGGCGCACTGACGCCGGGCATGTACGCGGACATTGCCGTACTCGACCGCGATCCGGCGTCCATTGAGCCAGAAGGTCTCGCCGACCTGTCGGTAATGATGACTCTTGCGGGCGGCAGCATTGTGTACGAACGATCATCTATGTGAGCAAAACAGATGCCACTGACGCTTCTCAAAACCTCACTCCGTTACATCTTGCGCCATCCATGGCAGTTTGGACTGGCAGTGCTGGGGGTTGCTCTCGGTGTCGCGGTTGTCGTATCAATCGACCTTGCCAACGACAGTGCGCGGCGGGCGTTTCTCCTTTCGACCGAGACGCTGACCGGGCGCGCAACCCACCGCATCATCGGCGGACCGTCGGGGATACCGGAAGAGGTCTACCGCCGGTTGCGGATTGAACAGGGGGTGCGCACTGCGGCGCCGCTGGTCGAAGGCGAAGCGGTTGCGCCGGATCGCAGCGGATTGACGCTGCGCATCCTGGGAATCGATCCGGTTGTGGAAGCGCCATTCCGCTCCTGGCTTGCGGGCGCGCCCGGCGAAGGCGCGGCGCTCGACCGGACATCGCCGGCGCAGGAGGGATGCCAGGGATTCGGGTGTTACGGGTTGCTGATGACGCGCCCTGGCGCGGCGCTGATCTCAGCGGAGACAGCGCGTGAGTTCGGCATTGTCAGTGGCGCGCGCCTGCCGCTCATGATTGGCGCAACCACGGTTGAGGCGGAGATCGTCGGGTTGCTCGAGCCTGCCGATAACGCCAGCCGGCGCGCGCTCGACGGGTTGTTGATCGTTGATATTGCGACCGCTCAGGAATGGATGGGAAGCGCCGGCAGGTTGAGCAGCATTGATCTGATCATGCCCGAAGGCGCTGCGGGAGAGGCGCTGCTGCAACGGATATCGGCGACATTGCCGCCGGGCGTGCGCATCGAACGTCCTGAGCAGCGCAGCAACGCCATTCAGCAGATGACAGCGGCATTCGAGCTGAACCTGTCCGCCCTCAGCCTGCTGGCGCTGGTGGTTGGCATGTTCCTGATCTACAACACGATGACCTTCTCGGTGGTGCAGCGGCGCACGATGCTCGGAACGCTCCGTTGCGTCGGCGTGGCGCGCCGCCAGATTTTTGCGCTAGTCCTGGGTGAAGCGTTACTCATCGGGTTGATTGGCGCACTGGCGGGTCTGGCGCTCGGCGTGGCGCTTGGGCGCGGGCTGGTCGGGTTGGTGACGCAGACGATCAACGACCTCTACTTCGCCGTGACGGTGCGTTCGGTCGAACTGTCGCCTGGTGTGTTGCTGAAGGGGTTCGTCCTCGGCGTGGCGGCAACGCTGGCGGCAGCGGCAGTTCCGGC
>DAOTWI010000927.1:0-2611 GCA_034436075.1 Roseiflexus sp. | reverse complement strand
CCTCTGCCAGGCGCGCGCGCGCGCCCGCCGGATCGTCGCGCATCTGCAACTGCACCTGGACGAGCGCCGCACGGATCAGTTCAGCGGTGCGACCAGGATCGGACGACTGCGCCAGCGCGCCATGCGGCGCCAGCAGCAGCAGCGCCAGGATGAGCGCACACCCAGAGCGCAGGAGAGAACGCATACCCGCCCCTATCACTCAGCAATCTTCACGCCCAGAATGCCAGCGACCTGACTGATCTGACCGGTGATCGCCGTCGCGCGGTTTTGCGCTTCGGCGCCGAGCGTATCAGCCTCTTCCGGCGTGAAACGCCTGCCATTCTGCTCCTGAGCGTAAATATCGGCGACAAACGCTTTCAGGTCGCGCAGCCCGGCTGCGATCTGTTCCGCCTGCGCGCGATCCACCGACTCGACGCGCGGACGCACCTGCGCATAGACGACTTCCAGCCCGCCAAGGATGTCCTGAATGTCGGCGAGGCGCGAAATCACATTGAAATCGCGTTGGGTCGAAGCATCGCCCAGGACGAAGCGCGAGTCGCGCCAGGAGGCGAAGTATTCGCTCATCGTGGGAACCATGACCACGAGCGCGGTAAACGCATCCGACTCGGTCGGCGTCCATGCTTCGGCTGCCGTGTGCAGGTCATTCGCCATTTGCGCCAGCATATCAACGCCTGCCTTAAGCACATTGGCATCGGGCAGCGTTTCGCCGAACTCGATGGCGCCGTCGCCATTCCAATCCGCAGCGACCCCTGATGCAAACGCTGGTTCGGTTCCCCAGAGCGCACCTTCGCTTACACCGAACAGGTTACCGGGCTTTGGGAGGGTTCGTCCGTCAGGGAGCGTCAGATCGAACGACACGGCGTTGTCGGGGTCCTCGGCGCCAGCCGCGCCAGCGTCAAGATCGACATCGAACTGCGAGAGACTGGGAGTGCCAGCGACGATGCCTTCCATCTTTTCGTAGATCGGGCTTGCCCTCATCCAGGCGGCGCGAGCGGCTTCGATTGCGGCAATGGCATCCTGCCGGCGGTCGCTCCACAGGGCTTCATAATCGAAACTTGTTTCCTTTGCCAGCGCGTAGTAGCGATCAGACGACGCCTGAAGTTCGGCGGCGGCGGCGTTCAGCGCGCGCGTCTGACCGAGCAGATACTCTTTGATGCCGCTGAGGTCGGTTGTCGCAGCGGCAGTCGGCGATGGCGGCGGGGCGGCGGGCGCCTGGCTACAGGCAACCAGCGCCCAGAGAACGAACAGAACCATCATCAGCAAGCGCAGCGGGCGCGTCATACGCTCTCCTTGCCAGGGTTGCGCGGCACGCTTAATCGAGGCGTCAACCCTGATGATAGCGACCATTCAAATCTGTAATGTTAGCATATGCTAATAAAATCGATTTGTCAAGATAAAACAGAGAAAATAGACCAACACATGGCTTACACATTTTCTATGCTATAATGCCGTCCACTTTTACCGCTCCGCACAGCAACATTCTGACGGGCTTTGAAGACATGCTCCACTGTCCGCCTGCTCGCCTGGCGACTGGTGAAGATCAAGAACATAGTCCGGTATTGCCGGGGTGCTGCGGGCTGAAGCCCTCGCTCAGGACGTGAAAGCCCCTTCGGGGCTTCCACGTCCTGAGCGAGGGCTTATGGTTTTTGAGAAAATAATCCGGTATCGCCGGGTCTAGCCCGCGAAGGCGGGCTTCGCTTTCCGTAGCCCGCGACTTCAGTCGCCGGGCGGGTGGGCGGATAGTGGAATAATTATTTAAACACCATCAGCCCGCAGTTCACCGAACGCGCGAACCGGCAGTACAGGTCTACCGGATGCATTGCTCAAGGTTCATACGTTGCGGGCTACCAGAAGCACATCCCGCCTGCGCAAGCAGACCGGGCAAGAACGGATATGCGAAGACCTCTAGAAAACCATTGAAGACGCCAGGAAGGAGATCGCTATGGGGTACGATGTTCCAGTTTCCCGTACCGCGCTCATCGCACGCGACGCCGCCGATCCGCTGGCGCGCTTCCGCGATCTCTTCCACATGCCCGATGATCTCATTTACCTGGACGGCAACTCGCTCGGTCCGCTGCCGAAGCGCACCGTCGAGCGGATGCAGCAGGTCATTCAGGATGAGTGGGGACGCATGCTGATCCGGGGATGGACGGCGTGCGACTGGATCAACGCACCGGCGCGCATTGGCGGCAAGATCGCCCGGCTGATCGGCGCGCACCCCGACGAGGTGATCTGCGCCGACTCGACCTCGGTGAACCTGTTCAAAATCCTGGCGGCGGCGCTGGCGCTGAACCCGGATCGGCGCGTGATCCTCTCGACGCCGGATAACTTTCCGACCGACCTGTACATGGCGCAGGGGTTGATCCGGCATCTTGGCGGCGTCCACGAACTGCGGCTGGCGGACGATGAACGGATCGAGGAGCATCTGAACGATCAGGTCGCGGTGCTGCTGCTGACCCACGTGAACTACAAGACCGGGCGCATGTACGATCTGGCGCATCTGACGCAACGGGCGCGCGCCTGCGGCGCGCTGACGCTGTGGGACCTGGCGCACTCGGCGGGGGCGGTTCCGGTGGACTTGAACGGCGCCGGCGCGGCTTTTGCAGTCGGG
>DAOTWI010000926.1:0-2064 GCA_034436075.1 Roseiflexus sp. | reverse complement strand
CGTCGGTCGATGTGCGCCCGCCGCGCGTTGCAGCCGCGCCGGTGGCGATGGAGGTGAAAGTCACGCAGATCGTGCCGGTTGAGGGAAGCAGTTACACCATGATCATCGGGCGGGTCGTGCGCTTCCATATTCGCCGCGACCTGCTGCGCTCTGATGGGACGGTCGATCCGGTGCGGCTGAACCCGGTGGCGCGACTGAGCGGCGATGAGTACGCCCGTCTCGGCGAGGTCTTCACCCTGCCACGGCCGGGAGTGTAACGCGGCGCGCCATGCACGTGCTATAATAGCCCGTGGAGCGCATGGCGCCGCACGAGAACCTCCCCTCTCAAGGCGACATAATCTATGGGTTCGATTATTACGCTGGCAATGCAGAAGGGCGGGGTCGGCAAAACGACTACCGCGCTGAGTCTTGGCGTGGCGCTCGCGGCGCGCAAGCGGCGCGTGTTGCTGATTGACATCGATCCGCAGGCGAACCTGACGCAGGGGCTTGGCGTCGATCCATCGCAGCTGGAGTACAGCGTCTATGAGGTGCTGCTCAACCCAGAGCGCGGCAGCGCATTTGCAACGATCCCGACTGATGATGGCGTTGACCTGATCCCCTCGTCGCTGCTGCTGGCGGGCGCGGAACTCGAACTTGCCGGGCGCGTCGGGCGTGAGTTGTTGCTGCGCAAGGCATTGCGCACCGCGCGCGACGCCTACGACTACATTCTGATCGATCCGCCGCCGTCGCTCGGTCTGTTTTCGCTCAATGCGCTCGCCGCAGCGCAGCGCGTGCTTGTGCCGCTGCAACTGCACGCCTATGCGCTCAAAGCAATGCCGCAGCTGGAGCAGACGATCGACCTGGTGCGCGAGATCAACCCCGAACTCGCCATTGGCGGCGTACTCTGCACCCTTGCCGACCGACGCACGAATCTGAGCCACGAGATCGAGCGGCAGGTCCGTGAACGTTATGGCGCGCTTGTGTTTCAGACCGTCATCCCGATGAATGTCAAACTTGCCGAAGCGCCGAACGCTGGCGTGCCGATCCACCGGTACGCCCCAGGAAGCGCAGGCGCGCAGGCGTACAGCGCGCTGGCTGACGAACTCGAACTGCGATTGAACCACCAGAGGTGAAGATGAGCGCCGAACATTCCTCCGATGATTCGATGTCCATCCGGCGGGGACAGGGGCTGCGCCTGTCGGTCACATCGTCCGATGCTGACGTTCCATCCCCCGAGTCAGGCGGCGAAACGCTGCGCCGTGGTCAGGGGCTGCGTCTCTCCACGCACGACTCGCCGGCTGCGTCGCCCCCTTCGACCCTCCTGCGTGAGCTGATCGGCGCACCTCAGGTCATCGAACTGTCGCACGGTCCGCTGGCGTACCGCGCCGCCGGGCACGGTCCGCCGCTCATTCTGCTCCACGGTTGGGCGGCATCGTCGCGCTACTGGCTGATCACCCTGGCGGACCTGTCCGCCGATTTTCGCGTCTATGCGCTCGATCTGCCGGGCTTCGGCGACTCGCCGGCGCTGCCCGAGCCGGGAACAGTTGCGCGGCAGGCGCAGACAGTCCTTGAGTTTGCTGATGCGCTGGGACTGGCGACCTTCGACATCAACGGTCACTCGTATGGGGCGGGGGTGGCGGTCTATCTGGCAGCCAGCCAGCCGCAACGGGTGCGGCGTCTGGTCATAACCTCGTTGGGGGCGATTGGGAATGAGATCGAGCGCCTGATCTTCGCGCTCGCACGGGCGCCGCTCGATCTGACCCTGCGCGTCGGGTATCCCTGGCTCAACCTGATTGCGCCGGTGGTCGAACTCTGGCGACCATTCGCAACGGCGCTGTTGTGCGCGCCGCCGCTGCCGCAGCTGATAGCGGCGCGCTTCATTGAGAACGGGCTGCGCGAGAAGTGGATGCTCCAGGAAGGGATCGTTGATCTGACGAAGATGGACCTGCGGGCGCACCTGATGGCGGTCGCAAGCGTCGGTGATCCGCAGGTGTTCGACGCCTTCCGCGCCGCGCCGCAGCCTGCGCTGCTGATCGGCGGCGCTAGCGACCAGATTATGCCGCCGGAGTCGCTCCAGGCGGCGGC
>DAOTWI010000925.1:0-8030 GCA_034436075.1 Roseiflexus sp. | reverse complement strand
CTTCCGCGACCCGGCGCACCTTGCGGCGCTTGGCGGGGCGCACGCGCGCGCCCGCGACTTTGTGACGCTCGATGGACGCTTTTTTGGCAGGAATGAACGCGACCGTCTGCGGCATTACATGCGCCAGGCGCCGATTGTCGAGCAGTTGACGCTGTGGTAGACCATCACGGGGTTGCACGCGGGAAATAGCACGCAAACGTGCTACTTTCGCCTAGTTTCGAGGCCACTCCCATCCATCCGCCATGGCGGATGACCAGTTCGCGCGTGATTGACAACCCCAGACCGGTTCCCGGTGCGCCTACCTGATTCTGCACGCGATAGAAGCGGTCGAATAACCGTGACAGATGTTCGGGCGCAATGCCAATCCCGCTATCGATCACCCGCAGCCCGATCCATTCGCGCGATTCCACATCGGCATAACCGGGCCACGCCTGCGCCGTCGAGATGAGCGGTTCCATAAGCGCGACTTCCGCCAGGACGCTGCCTCCAGGCTGCGTGGACTTGACCGCATTGCTGATCAGGTTGCGAATAATGCGCCGGAGAAGCGACTCATCGCCGCGGACGATGAGGTTCAACTGGGACCTGACTTCGAAGTGCAACCCTTTCTGCTCTGCCAGAATACGCAATTGTTCGCCTTCGGACACCAGCAGCTCCCCAAGATCGACCAGTTGTTCATCCATGTGCAGATGCCCGCTATTGATGCGACTCAGTTCCAGAACATCCCCAAGCAACTCATTCAACACATCCGCCTGCGTGCGAATTTCGCGCACGAGCCGGCGGCGCTGATCGGCGTCGAGCCGGTCGAACAGGATATCGAGATTACCGCTATGCAGGGTAATGATCGACAGCGGCGTGCGCAACTCATGGGAAACGTTCGAAATAAAGCGATCCTTGGCGCGTTCAGCTTCTTTGATAGGGGTAATATCACGTTGAACGCTGACCATCCCCGCCAACCGGTCGGGGTGATATGGGTCAAACACCGGTGCAACCGTAAGAGCGGCGTCGTATGTTGTGCCATCACGGCGCCGGACTTCGAGTTCCCCGCGCCAGGTGCGGCCGGTTTCGACATAACGCCGGATGTAATGGCACAGTTCGGTGGTTGTTTCATTTTGCTGCATGTCACACCAGTGCCGCCCGATCAATTCACCGACCGTATAGCCGCTCAGTTCCGCCATTGCAGGGTTTGCATACTGGATCGTGCTATCCGCATCAGTCACCATGACCCCTTCGCCGAGCGCTTCAAGGATTGCCTGGCTTCGATCGCGTTCGACTTGCAATTCGCGTGTGCGTTGCGCCACCAGATTTTCCAGGTTCTCGATATGGTTTTGACGCTGACGATAGAGCAGCGCCAGATCGATGCCCTGCCCCAGTGCGTTTCCCAGGCTTTGCCCGAACGCCCGATCACGCTGGTCGAAGGTGCGCCGCGTGGCGGACAGCCCGATGATCACGCCGCATGCAGCGCCGTACACCGGTATTGGAATGAACAGCAGCGTGGCAATCGCATATGTATGCAACCAGATGCGCAAGCCCGGTGCGTCGACTGTGTCGGCGTCGAGGACCTCGACCTGATGCGCAGGAACGCGCTTCTGCACAATTGCGAAGAGCGTTTGATACGCCAGTGTGCTTGACGAGTATTCCGGGAAACAGGCAGTGAGCGTCGTTCCACGTTCCTCATCCGGCATCCAGCCGCATGCCCAGGTCAGATCGAGCGCCTCGTGAAGGGTCTGGCAAGCATGGCGCAACAGCGTTTCGAGTTGTGGCGCTGGAGAGAACAGCCACTGACCCGTTGCAGTAATAAACTGATTGAGCAGCAGCAGTTCGCGATTGCGGCGGCGAAGTTCTTCTTCCGCCTGCTGCCGACGCACACGCTCCTGGAGCAACTGGCGATAGCGGCTTGTGCGGAGACCAGACGCGATCCGTGTGCGCAGTTCGAGCAGGTCGAGCGGTTTGGCAATGAAGTCGTCAGCGCCTGCCTCCAGGGTCTGCTGGCGTAGCGCGGCATCGGTCGAGACGGTAATGGCAACGATCGGCACATCAGACCACGCTGACTGCTCGCGGATCCAGCGGCACACATCGATCCCGGACATGTCGGGGAGCAGGATGTCAAGAAGAATGAGGTCTGGCGGATGTGCCGCAATCTGCTGCAATGCTTCAGCGCCGGTCATGGCGCTGATCGCTTCACACTCCAGCGTCTGGAGCAGCGGTTGGATGATCTGATGAATGGCAGGGTCGTCATCAACAATCAGAATCCTGCCCGATTGCACCCCTCCTTCCTGCTCACGGGCGATTGACAAGACCGACCGGCCCTGTTGTTCAGGGTAAGGCTCTCTCATAACCATGGCGGGCTCTCAGGAGGGGTGAGGCGATACCCGATGCCACGGACATTCTCGATACATCCGGTCTCACCGCCAGCGTACCCTAATCGTCTTCGCACCATACGAATGAGCGGCCGGATCAAATTGCCGGCTTCGACCGGATCGACATCCAGACCGTGACTGACCCGGACCAGTTCCTGCAACAAGACCACATTGTTGCTCTGCTGCACCAGATGTTCGAGCACTCTGAACTCGCGCGCCGACATGCGGATTTCCTGATCGCCGAACCAGACGCGGTGCTGTTCTGGCGCAATGCGCAACGCACCGACGACCAGCATCCGGCAGTCCGACGTCTTCTCAGCAACACTGGCTTCTGCCTGACCCGGCATCACTGCGCGCGCCAGATCGCGCGCCCGGCGCAGTCGCCCTTCAACCGCAGCCAGCAGGTCTTCGGGCTTAATCGGTTTGGTGAGATAATCATCGACGCCCAACGCCTTGCCGTAGCGGATGTCGCTCGCGATTGCGCGAGCCGTCAGAAAGAGGAATGGAATCCGCACCAGGTTTGGGTCTTGCCGAATGTGTTCGTACAACTGATACCCATTCATCTGGGGCATGGCAATATCGGCGAGGATCAGGTCGACCGGCTCATGCTGGAGTTGTTCGAGCGCGAGATTCCCATCGCTCGCCGTCACTACCCGATATCCTGCCGTTTCAAGCGTCAACTGAATGCCTGCCATCATCTCGATCTGATCATCGACGACGAGTATCGTTGCGTTGGCGTGCATCAGGCGCCTTTCTATCCATCAAAATTTTTCCATCATTATCATACATGAAAACCATTACCCGTGAATCACTGGAAATAACATCATTTCAGCAGAGGGGAGAAACCAGGGCGGGTCTCATAGTGCAGATCATCCTGACATTGAACAATCGTGCCCCCGTTAGCCGGTGGCGTGGGCTGAGCCTGTCGAAGCCCACGCCAACCGCTCCACCGGTGCAGGCTCAATTGTTGGGGTTGATCTTCCTATCAGGACTATCCTGCCAGAGCGTGAACGGGACCTGCCAGCAAGAAGCAAGGCGCTGCTGCGTCTCAACCGTTGACTCCCGGCGCGCGGGTCGTGGGTGCAGGAGGAGGATATGTCTCAGCCCTGTCTCTGACAGGGCTGACCGTCGGGGTGGCGATGATGGTTGCGTGGGACGCGCCGGTGCGAACGTTTCACGCCGCTCTGGTTTCGCCGCGCATCGCCCGGATGAAATCGAGCGTCAGATCTTGTCGTTCAACCATTTGTTGCACGGAGTCGCCGCGCAGCGTAATCTCCTGGACGGAGTTGACAAACAGTGTATCGTGCTCACGCTTTGCAATACGGATAAAGACATCAACCAGCGCAGGATCGAACTGCGTACCAGCACACCGCTGCAATTCTGCAATCACTGCATCGAGCGGCATGGCCCTGCGGTATGGGCGATCAGAAATCATGGCTTCGGCAGCATCGCAGATCCCCAGGATGCGCGCTTCCAGCGGAATGTCATTCCCCGCAAGTTGCGCAGGGTACCCCTTGCCATCCCACCGTTCGTGATGGTAACGCACAAATGGCGCAAGATGCCGCAGACCTTGCGACTGTTCGATCAGATCGGCGCCGACGGTCACATGCTGCTTGACATACTCGTACTCCTCGTCGGTTAGACGGGATGGCTTGTACAGGATATGATCGGCGATGGCAACCTTGCCAATGTCGTGCAGCAGCGCCGCCTGGCGGACTATCTTGATCCGTTCGTCCGGCATCCCTAATTCGCGCGCGATTGCGCTGGCATAATCGGCCACCTTCGCCGCGTGTCCGCCAGTGTAGGGATCGCGGGCATCGAGGATGCGCGCCATCATTTCGAGCATTTCGTCGTTCAAGACCTGGATCGCCTGGCCGGCTCTGGCAATTTCGCGGTTGGCGCGAGTCAGTTCGGTGTTGACCCGGCGCAGTTCACGCACGCTCTCCTGAGTGCGCGTCACATACTGCTGCTGGACATAGCGGAGCATGAAGATGGGGAGCACGAAGACCAATGCTCCCAGAACGCCAAAAGCCGTGTACGCCAGCGCCAGAAACAACCCCAGGAACGTGAGCGCGATATAGTGCGAGGCGAGCCAACGGAATTGGGTGTGCCATGTCTTACGCAACGAGGTTCGCTTTGAGAGGCTGATAGCGGCGCTTATCAGGACACTGTCAACGGCGAACGCCCATATGCCGCCGATGAGCGTTATGGCTGTCAGTGCTGGCAACGCTTCCACCGAAAGCGATACGCCTGCCAGCGAAGGCGCCACAGCAAGCGGCGTAAGCGCAAGAATGTGCGATCCCCAATTGAAGGCGACTTTGTACACTTCGCGGAGAGGGCGTCGCCGGCGCAGCTGATCGGCGATCACGCCGCTCAGGCTCACGATGATCGCGCCGGGTAATCCGCCAATCAGCGCTCCGGCAGCCACCGGCGCCAGCGAGACCGACATCGTATTGTCGTCATAGACGGTAATCTGGAGAAATTCGGCAAGTACGGTAAGGATGATGAGCATCAGCAAGGCTGGCAGCGCCAGCGGCGCGCTAACCCCCAGGACGATGACCAGCGCGATTTCGATCGCGCCAAGCGCGATGACGCTGCCGACCAGCACCCCCAAACGATAGTTGCGTCCCTGGCTTCCGACGTGTTCGCTTCTGTCCGGTGTGATTTCGTGGCTGACGGCGTGGTCAGCCATGGGATTCGATGATGCGATCGTGGCATCCGTAGACATAGATTCATCCATTTCCGGTTTGCTTTGTGCGATGTACTGCCTGTGAGACGGAACCGGTTTGCCAGTGTTCGGAGGTACGTGGTGGGTCGCGTTGTATTCGCGCTCGATGTCGTGCGTAATATCAGCGGCCGCAGTCACACGATTGCGCCCCTGATGCTTCGACTGATACACGGCGACATCGGCTTTGTGCATCAGGCCGGTCATGGTGTCGGCGTCGTGCGGAAAACACGCAACCCCCAGGCTCATCGTCGCACGAATCTGCGTACTGGTGTTGGGAACTGTGAAAATCGTCTCCTGAATGGTCTGGCGAATGCGCTCGGCAAGCGCCATCGCCTGTGAATATTCGGCTTCGGGAATAACAATTGCAAACTCTTCGCCGCCAAAACGCCCGCAAATATCATATTCGCGCGTATTTTGCCGGATGATTTTGCCGATGCCGCTGATAACGGCGTCGCCGGCAAGATGGCCATAGGTGTTGTTAATAACGCGCAAAAAGTCAAGGTCTGCCATAATACATGCCAGTGGCCGTTCCAGTCGTTTCGCACGTTCCAGTTCTTTCGCACATTCCTCTTTGAAATGCCGTGCATTGAACAGCCCGGTTTTACTGTCGGTCTGCGCTTCCTGGCGCAGTTTGGGCGCCAGCAGCGCGCGATACATCATGACGAGCGGCGCCAACCCTGGCACAACGAGCCACGGGTCGATGCGCCAGAGTTCGCTGATGACAATCCCGGTGCAGAGCAGGGTAAACTCGGAAATCAGGTTGTCGCGTGAAAAGACGCCAGCTTCGCGCCACGACAGATTGCGCGCCAACACAAACGCCTGACCGAGCAACGTCTGGCTGACAAGCATGTAGACCAGCGCAGCGAGAAGGACGATCACGACGTGCAGCGTGACGGACAGATCGCCCCATGCCAGTGAGTGATAGACCTGGTGCGCAGCGAAGGCCGCGATCACATGCATGGCAATGTTGAACGGCTGAATATACCAGTGCCGCAGATGATCGCCGCGATCCCACAGGCGCGCCTTTGCCCATTCGATAAGGAGCGGAATGGCGATGACCAGGGCGGCCTGCGGAAACGGCAACAATACCGTCGCCGCAAAATAGAAGGCGCTGGTGGCAAAGAACGCCGAGTGGTTGGGACCTTCCGCCCTGAAGAGTTGCGCCAGCGTCGCCAGCGTGACCATGCCGATCAGGGTGACCCAATCGATGGACTGATGCGCGTTAGTCCATGCAAAAGCGATCAATGCGGCGCCGCATGTTATCACGCTTCCAACGTACAACCAGGCCTTGCGCGACATGATGACACTCCTGAACCGACAAACACGACCCTGCGCTTCGATTGGCAAAAATCCGCCGGTCGCTGCTCTGCTGCGATTGCATACGGATCGCTGCTGTGTTTGAACAGGGGTGCGTCACTGAGATAACCAGACGATTCTTGCGGAATACTGGCATGAGTATACAGCATACCCATTACCAGCAAAAACGGAGAGCCGTCACATCCAGACACCGCGGGATCAGTGCAGTTTTCACCACTGATCCCGCTTCGACTCGCAGCACGCGCATGAATCACTCGTCAACAATCGCCGTTGACCAGTTCATCGTCGACCAATTCGCTGTCGACCAGTTCGCCGTCGACCAGTTGGCTGTCGACCAGTTGGCTGTCGACCAGTTGCCGCTGCTGTAGGTTGTCGACCCATCGGTTGTCACCAGCAAGTCGCTGCGGATCAGCCCCTGGTTGGCAAATGCTGGCATACCACTGTACTGCACGACTGCTGCGGCATCGACCAACCCGGCGCCCTGCCCTGGCAGCGGATTGGCAGGATCGCCCAGTTTGAAGGCGGTATTCATAAGCAGCCACTTGACCTGGTCATTCGTCCATTCCGGGCGCGTCTGAAATGCCAGCGCCGCGATGCCTGCCACGACCGGCGCCGCCATTGAGGAGCCGGAGAGCCGGAGGTAGTGCGTGTCCACAATGCGCTGCGACTTATTCTCGGCAAGCCGCGCTTTTGATTCCGAGAGCAGCGACACCACCGCCCGTCCTGGCGCGACCACATCGGGCTTGACATGTCCGTCCTGGGTGACGCCGTAGCTCGACCAGGGCGCCAGGCGATCGTCGGCGCGGTCCGGCGTGCCCATCATATCCGCTGCGCCGACGGTAATCACGAACGGGTCATTGGCAGGCGGATAGAGCATGGAGTCAGGTCCGTTGTTCCCTGCCGACACAACGACCAGAATGCCATTGAACCAGGCGCGCTCGACGGCTGCCGCCAGGATGCTCGTGCGATAACTCTCAGCGACGCTCGAAACCATTGACAGGTTCATGACCCGGATGTTATAGGTCACGCGGTTGCTGATGACCCACTCAATCGCTGCCACCACATCCGAAACAAACGACATCCCATTGTCATCGGTCACCTTAATGTCGATCAATGTCGCTGCGGGCGCAATGCCGATGTAACGACAGCGAAGATCTTTCTCTTTCCGGTTGCAAGAATTGCCGCCGATAATGCCAGCAATGTGGGTGCCATGGCCATACTTATCGGAAGAGGAGGTCTTGATCGAGACAATGGGCTTCTGATTAATGATGCGTAGATTGCCAGTGATTGGATCGCGGAAGTCGTTCAGTTTCTCATTGATGCCAGTGTCGATGATCGCCACGCCCACGCCTCTGCCAGTGATCCCCTGCGACCACAGTTGCGGCGCATTGACGGTCGCCGGGTAGAAGGTCGCAAGCTGGCTGCTGTCGATAACATTCGTGGTGCGCATCGGCGCATCCGGGCTGATAGACCGGATGGCGGGATGCCGCCCCAGGCTGTTCAAAGCGCGACCGGGAACCAGCGCCACGAAGGCGTCGAGGGCGCCGAGGTCGCGGATGATGCGCCCGCCCGCGCGGGTCACGGCGGCGTCGGCGGTGCGGTTGCGCTCGAAGCGGCGCACAATAACG
>DAOTWI010000924.1:0-1884 GCA_034436075.1 Roseiflexus sp. | reverse complement strand
CTGGCGCGCGCCTGCGCCGTCGCCCACGCGATCGCCTGCGCCTCAAGCGTCTCGTCACTGGCGCGCGGCAGGGCAAAGTAGAGGAACACGTTGCCTTCGCAGATCATGGCGAATGCCACAGGATGGTGGCGCTCATCCATCCATAATCGGGCATCATCACTGGCGCCGAGGCGGGTGCGAATCTCGTGCACGGGGGGCCAGGGGTCGATGCATTCTTCAGCACGGCAGGCAAGGATCAGGTCAATGACGGACTTGAGGTCGTCGGGGTGACGGTAGGGACGGCTGGCAGGCGGCTTCATTGTCGCCTCCTTCCACGAATGGTCACTGTTCGGCATTGAACTGGCGTTTATGTTTAGTATACCTGGTTTTGAGGGATGATGGGGTGGCGGTTTGTTTATGCCGGGGTAAGAGGTGAGAGGTAAGAGGCAATAGGGGTTGAAGGTTACAGGTAGGGGCGCGGCGCTGCCGCGCCCGCAGACCATCACCCAGGCGAAGCGCCCGGCATCGGTGATGGTATCAGCAGGCGGATCGCCAAGCGGTCATCCGGAGGGGCGCGGCGCTGCCGCGCCCATAAACCATCACCCAGGCGAAGCGCCGGCATCGGTGGTGGTATCAGCGGGCGGATCGCCAGGCGGTCATCCGGAGGGGCGCGGCGCTGCCGCGTCTGCAGACCGTCATCCCGGCAGGGCGCCGTAGGATTATCCCGTAAGGGTCTTGGGGAAAGGTAAAAATAGGCCGTTCTCTGTGCCCTCTGTGTCTCTGTGGTTCTGTTTCCAGCCACCTGGTTGACGAATCGCCATCCATTCCGAACATCCCTCAATCCACACGTCCATACCGCTGTGCTACGCTGACAATGACATCGTGCGTCATTGCACGGAGAGAATGCTCGGTGCTCAATCATGACTGACACCTGATACTCGAACAGGTTCAAAAGAGAGGTTTTTGCTATGCTCGCCAGTCGCACTGCCGCGAAACCGCAGACCCATCGGTGGGCGTATCCGCTGGTCTATGTCTTGCTGCTGATCATCTTCTTTCTGCCGCCGTATGCCGAACAATCGTATGCGCCGCAGGAGACCTCGAACGTCATCCGGGAACTGCTGATTGCCACGAGCAATCCTGAGCCGTACACCGCGCTTGCGCCGCTGTTCCATCTTGCGACAATTGCCCTGATTGCGTTGATCGCCTGGCGTCCGGCACACGCCGGGCGCGCGCTGGCGGCGTATATGGGGGTGAACTATCTGGTTATCGGATGGGTGCAGGGGCAGGGTGTGACGGCAACCTACGGGTATGTCGTGCAGATCAGCAACGTGGTCGCGTGCGCATTGCTGGGGATAACTTGGCTGATCGTGGCGTTACGGAACCGTCTCAGCGTTTCATTCGAGCATCTCAACTGGCGCCACTACGCGCTGGCGCCGCTGGCGCTGCTGGCGTTCTGGTCGCCAGCGGCAGTGATCGATGGCGTCGTCTACCCCGACTTCAATCCGATGCTGCTGCTCACCTCGCCAGCCTATGGTCTGTCGTATTGCCTGACGACGCCAGTGTTTTTGTTCTTGCTCATCATTGCACTGCCGAATGTGCCGCCGCTTGCGTACAGGATTACCGCATTCAATGCGCTGCCCTACGGTCTGGTCAATATGACGTCGCTTTTCGATCCCGCCTTCTGGTGGATGGGCGTGCTGCACGTTCCGCTGCTGGCGTTGTCGATCGTGGCGCTGATCATGGTGAGGCGTCAATCCGGGTAACGGGGGTTTTGGGTACGCCCGGATGTCTGCGGGCGCGGCACCGCCGCGCCCCTACGAATGACCACGGGGGATGGGCGATGCGCGGGCGCCCCACCGCACCTGGGGACAAGGCGCTGCCTGTGGGGGCAAGGCGCCGCACCTG
>DAOTWI010000923.1:0-8277 GCA_034436075.1 Roseiflexus sp. | reverse complement strand
CGCCGGATCGCAATCCTTGCCACGCTGCTCCTCGTCGTCATGGTCGCGTTGCGCTTCTCCGGCGTGCTGTAATCGGGGCAATGCGCCGTGATGTCTGAGCGGGTTCAGAGCAAGGCAGCGCGGTTGCGCCGGATCGAACATCTGCTCTACAACGCCCCCGGCGGTCTGCGCGTCGTCGATCTTGCGGAGCGCTGCGGCGTAGATCGCCGCACCATCTACCGCGACCTCGCCGCGCTCGAAGAGATGGGCGCGCCGGTCTGGCAGCGCAGCGGGCGCTACGGCATCGAGCGCGACTCGTATCTCTCGACGGTGCGCCTGAACCTCAACGAGGCAGTGGCGCTCTTCTTCGCAGCCCGGTTACTTGCGCACCATAGCGACGAAAACAACCCGCACGTCGTTTCGGCGCTGCAAAAACTTGCCGCAAGCCTTCCCGACGCCACCGTCTCCGCGCACATTGCCCGCGTCGCCGATCTCATTCGTGAACGGTTGCGCCGAACGGAGTACATCCGGGTGCTCGAAACGATCACCCGCGCCTGGGCGGACCGGCGGTGCGTCGCGATCGACTATCGCGCCGCGAGCGGCGATGTCACGCAACGGGTCATCGAACCCTACGTGCTGGAAGTGGCGCGGAGCGAGCCAGCATCCTACGTGGTCGCGCACGACCGGCTGCGCGGCGCGTTGCGCACCTTCAAACTCGAGCGCATCGCGCAGGCGACCATGCTGGACGAGACCTACGCCATTCCTGACGAGTTCGACCCCTACACGCATTTTGGCGCTGCCTGGGGAGTGATGAACGAGACCGAGGCGGAGGTGCGGCTGCGCTTCACCGGCGACGCCGCGCGACGGGTGCGGGAAAGCGTCTGGCATCACAGCCAGCAGATCATCGAGCGCGCCGACGGCGGATGCGACATGATCCTGCGGGTCGGCGGCGTGCGCGAGATTCGGTCGTGGGTGTTGAGTTGGGGAGCGGATGTGGAAGTGCTGGCGCCCGATGCGCTGCGCGACGATATTCGAGACCACGCGCAGCGTATGGCGGCGATGTACTGAGAGGTGAGAACTGAGAACCGAGAACCGAGAACTGAGAGGTGAGAACTGAGAACCGAGAACCGAGAACTGAGAGGTGAGAACTGAGAACCGAGAACTGAGAACTGAGAGGTGAGAACTGAGAACCGAGAACTAAAGATTTGGTTCTTAGTTCTTAGTTCTTAGTTCTTAGTTCTTAGTTCTTAGTTCTTAGTTCTCGGTTCTCGACTCTCCTCACGCTTCCTCGCCGTAGATTTCCTTCAGCAGGCTGCGCTTCTTGGGCTCCGGCTTCTCACGCTCGGCGCGGCGGCGCGCAATTTCCGCCTGCTGGTCCTGGCTGGTGCGCAGGCGGCGCATAAAGCGATCAACCTGCCCGGCGGTGTCGACGATGCGCTGCTCGCCGGTGTAGAACGGATGGCAGCGGGAGCAGACGTCGACGCGCAGGTTTTCGCGGGTGCTGATCACGGGCCAGATCGACCCGCACGTGGTGCAGACCACCTGCGTAGTATGATTTTTTGGATGAATGCCCTTCTTCACAGGAACGCTCCTACTCTGCCGCGTAGACGCTGACGCGCTTCTGGTTGCGCGAATGCTGCTCGAAGGTGACAACCCCCTCGATCAACGAATAGATGGTGTAATCACGCCCCAGACCCACATTGGCGCCTGGCTTGAACTTCGTCCCGCGCTGGCGCACGATGATCGTCCCTGGCGTGACGCGCTCGCCGCCAAAACGCTTGACCCCCAGCATTTTGGGGTTGCTGTCGCGACCGTTGCGCGAACTTCCGACACCTTTCTTATGCGCCATCGGTTTCTCCTTCCGGTGTGCTCGTCACATGCTCCTCATCGGCGCCGACAACGATCCGGTTGATCGACACGCGGGTGTATTCCTGCCGATGGCCGGTGCGGCGGCGGTAGCGTTTCTTGTTTCTGTAGCGAAACACAACGATCTTGTCGCCTTTTTCTTCGCCCAGTACTGTTGCCAGCACTTTTGCGCCATCTACCGTCGGTGCGCCGACGAGCGGCGTCTTGCCGCCGATCAACAGCACTTCACCGAGTTCGATTTCGCTGCCCGGCTCGGCATCGAGCAGCGCAATAGTCAGCGTCTGCCCTTCTTCGACGCGGTACTGCATCCCGCGGTCACGCACAATAGCGTACACTGCTCTGCTCCTCAACCCTGCGGGCGCGAGCGTGTGCGCCCGATGTCACAGACAAGAAGAAGAGAGTGGTGAATCCACTCTCTCGCTTTCACACGCGGTATTATACCAGACCAAAAGAGCGGCGTCAAACATGTCCATCAGCGGTGATCAGGTCCTGATGCAGCGCAATCGCCTCGCGCGGGGTGCGCACGGTCGGGGCGCCGTCGAACGACACGCCAGACGCCACCAGCGTGCGCGCCAGTTCCGCCGAGATGCCGCTGATCGCCACCTGGCACCCGATCAGGCGCAGCGCCCGTACCGCGCGCCCCAGCAACGCGGCTGCGCGCTCATCGACATTCGATGCGCCAGCGATGTCGATGACCACTAGGCGCGCGCGTTGGGCGCTGGCAACCTCCAGCAAACGCCCCACGAACGACTCGGCGCGCTGATCGTCGATCGGTCCGACGATCGGCGCCAGCAACACCCCCTCTGCGAGCATAATCGCGGGCGTCTCCAGTTGCGCCACCAGGTCGAGCAACTGCTGCTGGCGGCGATTCTGCTCCTGGAGCGCCTGGGTTTGCTCTTCCAGAATCTTTGCCTGCGCGTCAGCGCGGGCGCGCGCCTCCTCGGCGCGTTGTGCATTCGTGGTGGCGGTGCGGATAGCGATGTCGGCGATGATCCGGCTGAGCGCCATGCTCGCCACGATGAACGCAAAAATGGCGGTGGTGCGCAAATCGGCAGTGTATGCCGTGATGTATCCGGCTTCTGGTCCCGCGCGTGCAGTCAGGATGGCGAGCAATCCGACGGTGCTGATCAGAATCCAGCGCGGCCCGCCGAGGATCTGCGCCAGCGCCATCGGGACAAGGACGATCAGTCCCTGGTATGGGGGACGCACCAACCAGTCGGGCATGCCAATGCCGACGGCAATAGTCACAACAATGATGTCGACGATGCCGGCTTGCTCCCAGCCGCGCCAGTACGCCCATAGCAGACCGACGATGATAAACGCCGTTGCGATGCCGAGCGGGAAAATAATATCATTGATGTTTCTGATCGCCTGCCCGATCACTATCAGAATCGTGCCGATCAGCTGGAGCGTCAGCAGGACAAGAACAACCTGTCGTCGCGTCATGAGATTGCTCGAATGGCTATGAGGAACGTATAACTCGCTTCACACGCGATTATTTCACCACAGAGACACAGAGGACGTAGAGGAATGCCAGACGTGCATCTTCGCACCTCGCATCTGTAACTTCTCAACCTCTCGCCTCTTGCCGCTTGCCTCACGCGGGTCGCCCTTACGAGCGCCGCCCCTGACGTTTCTGGCAACGACGCGCTCCGGTGTTGGGGCGACCCGGCGGGTCGTCCTTACGAGCGCCGCCCGTGACGTTTTTGGGCGACGACGCGCTCCTGGCGCAAACCTCAAGGGTCGGGCGAGTTTTTCCGACCTTCCAACCTGCAACCTTCTACCTGCAACCTTTCAACCTTCAACCCTCCACGACCGGCAAGCGCATCGGCTCATACGCATCGTAGATCTGAGAATGGCGCTCCTGCAGGCGCTCCTCGAACGCCTCCATACCGTTGGTGCGAATGAACTGCGCCTCCGAGCGGTAGATTGGAAGAACCCATAAAACCTGGATCAACAACTCAGAACCCTCAATCTCGCCCCAGGGATCGCTCTCGTACAACCGGTTGTCGTCCAGGTACGGATAGGTGAAGTACAGATATTCCATCGGCGAGCCAGGTGCGACCGGTTCGCCGATGGGCATGACATACCCCGGTCCGATGTCGATATTGTGCACAAACGGGTATTCTGCGACGAGCGCCAGCAGTTCCGCGACTGGCTGTTCATTCGCCCGCGCGGCGTGCATGATGTATTCGTAGCGCACACCGCGTTCGTCGCCGAAACTGGCGCGGCTAAAGGGGATGACCCGATAACTGGCGCCGAGGGTGCAGAGGGTGGTGTAAAGCGGGTTCGCCTGGTATGCCAGCACAGCGAAATGCGGCGAAACCAGCGTTTCGGCTGGCGCCATGCCTTCCTTGAAAACCGGACGCGCAAGGAACGATGGCATACCTTTCCAGCGCAGGTAGTGATCGAATACCAGCGCCGTCGGGTCGTCATCGCGCACATAGGCGGCATCGAGAGCCGCGCGGAACTGAGTCAGGTCGAACGTCATGCCAGGATCAGTCCGTCGCGAGCCGGCACAGATACATGAAGTGTACCATGAACAAGAGCGTTGCGGTAGTTGCCATATCGGGCGTGTATCTCATACCTGTCGGGCAGCAGGTTGCCGACTGGAATGGCGACCTGCCGCGCCTGCTCGTCGTTGTTGACCGCCACAAGAACAATCTGGTCGTCCAGTTTGCGCGCAAAAGCGAAAACCGCGTCATCGGCGTAGAGCGTGTGGAATGCGCCGGTGCGCAGCGCCGGGAGCGCATGGCGCAGCGCAATCAATTGCTTGTGGTACGCCAGCGCCTCCATGTCCCACGTCTCTGGTCGATCCCACGGCATCGTGCGGCGCGCGTCGGGATCGACGCCGCCCGGCAGCCCGATCTCGTCGCCGTAGAACACCGACGGCGCGCCGGGAAACGTCATGAGCAGGATCATCGCCAGGCGCACGCTGCTGCGGTCGCCGCGCGCAATTGTCAACAGGCGCGCCGTGTCGTGGCTGTCGAACAGGTTCAACTGGGTCAACTGAATCTCCCAGTCGTATCGGGTCAGCACATCGTCGATCACCCGCGCATATTCGGCAGCCGTCAGCGGCGGCGAGGTGACATAATCTCTTCCCACGACCTGCGCCGGATCGACGCGCGCACCGGCGACGTAGGCAATCGTTGGTCCGGCGAACAGGTAGTTCATCACGCCGTCGAACTGATCGCCCTGGAGCCACTGGCGTGCATCACGCCACACTTCGCCGACGATGTAGGCTTCGGGGTTGATCGCCTTCACCCGCTGGCGAAACTCCTGCCAGAACCCCGCGGTTTCGATCTCGAACGGCACATCGAGGCGCCAGCCGTCGATGCCCTGGCGAAGCCAGTGTTCGGCGATACGCATCAGGAACTCGCGCACCTGCGGATTATCGGTGTTGAACTTTGGCAGCGCGCGGTTGTTGAACCAGCCGCGATAGTTTGCCGGGCGCGATCCATCGTAGGGGCTGAGGGGCCACCCCTCGATGAAGAACCAGTCCAGGTAGGCGGAGAATGGTCCGTTCTCGAGAATATCATTGAACTGGAAAAAGCCGCGGCTGGCGTGGTTGAACACGCCATCGATCACGACGCGCATCCCGCGCCGGTGGCAGGCTTCCAGCAGTTCGCGGAACGCTTCGTTCCCGCCGAGCATCGGATCGACCTGGTAGTAGTCGTGCGTGTGGTAGCGATGGTTCGATGCCGACTGGAAGATCGGCGTAAAGTAGATCGCCGTGATCCCCAGGTCGTGCAGATAATCCAGCCGCTCGACCACTCCCAGGAGATCGCCGCCTTTGTACCCTTCCGGCGTTGGCAGGCTATCCCAGGGCTGGAGGTGGTTCGGTTTGGCAACCCGGTCGCTTTTGGCGAAACGGTCGGGAAAAATCTGGTAGAACACCGCGTGCTTGACCCAGTCGGGCGTATGGATGGTCATAGGTCTGGCATTCATTCAATGGATCGCAGGCGGGTGACAAAAGCGGCGTGTTCTGCAGCGGCGATCCCCTGCTGGAGAACCGCGAGCGCACGGGACATGTCGTCGCGCACCAGCGCGGGCAGGTCGAGCCAGAGCCCTGGAAAGACGCGGCTGCGCGTGATGGCGTCCGGGTCGGCAGGGAGAGGGCGATAGTCGCCAGCGTCGAGCGCAAACCACTCGATCCGCTGCTCAAAGACCAGCCACACCAGGTATTCCTGCACGCCACTGCGACGATAAATCCGCAGTTTGTCGTGCATATCTTGAGCGGCGCTGCTGCCAGCGATCTCCGCCACGAACTCCGGCGGTCCCTGAACATAACCGTCTGCGTCGATCAGCGACGCGCCGCGCTCGATGCGGAGCAATCCGTCAGGTTGCAGTTCGTTTGTCCGATCGAGTCGCACCGTTGCGTTGTCGCCAGCCCGAACTCCCGGCGTTGCTGCCGCATAAACGCCGAGCAACGTGATAATGCGGCTGTGCGGTTCGCCGTGGGTAGCAAAGCGGACAGGGGAAGCCACGTAGACGACTCCTTCGATCAGTTCGGCTTTCGTGCCTGGCGGCATGGCTTCGTAGCGTCGCTCGAACTCATCGCGCGTCAGCCGGTCGCCGCTTTCGAGGTAGGGAACCACTGGCATGGTCATCGTCATTGCTTCACCTTCTGCCGTCGTTCAGCCATTCCTGCCGGTAATCGCGCCCGACAATGACGACAATATCAACATTATACCCCGGCGGCGGCGCATCGGGCGGGGCAGGCGCCAGAATGTAACGCGCATTGACGCCCAATGCCTCTGCCAGCAAACGGCGCGTCTCAGGGCGGCCAGTGTAGTCGATGATCAGGGTGTGTTCATAGACGCGGGTCACCGTTTCCGGGTCGGCGACGGTGAACCCGCGCCCTTCAAGGAAGGCGCTGACGCGCCCGGCGATCCCCTCGACGCGCGCGCCGTTGAGCACCTGAACGACTGTGCCCGGTTCAACGACCGATGGAAGGAGCGTCGGCGCCGGTTGTGACGGATCGACCAGTGGTGCATCGGGTGCGGCAACCTGTGTCGGCAGCCCTGCAAGCGGCGGCGCGGCGGTCAGGTCGGGTCCGGCTTCCCAGCGCGCTACCAGTGCGGCGACATCGTTCGGGTTCCAGTAAATGTCCGAGCCATCCTCGCGGTCGATCGCCACATCGTTCGGATTGATCGACAGTTGCAGCATGCGGCTGCCGTCCAGATCGCGCGCCAGCGCCGCCAATTCCGCCATCGCCTGCAGGTTGGAGACCGGCAGCGTTGTGCGCACGTGTTGCGTGACCACCTCGATCCAGCGCGGCAACAGCGCAGTATTCGCCAGCAAACCGCGGTTGCGCACCTGATCGAAGAGCGCGCGCAGCACCTGTTGCTGGCGTTTGCTCCGGTCGAAGTCGCTGCTGCCGTGGCGCGTGCGGGCGTAGATCAGCGCCGTGCGCCCGTCGAGCACCTGGAGCCCGGACGGAATGTAGATTCGCTCGACGCCGTAGTTTTCGGTCGGATATTCGGCATCGAGGATGGGGGCAGGAACATCGATCAACACGCCGCCGGCCGAGTCAACGAGTTGCTCGAAGCCGCGAAAATCGACCTGTGCAATATAATCGACGGTGACGCCGAGAAATTGTTCGACCGCTTCCGCTGCGAACGCGCCGCCGGCAGCCGATGGTTCCGTGCCTGCACCGTAAAGAGTTGCTGCATTGGCATACCCATATCCATACGCCGTGTTGATCTTCGCCCAGCCGAGGCGCGGGATGGGCGCGACCGAGTCGCGCGGGATCGAGAGCATACTGGCAGTGCGCGCCTGTGGATCGATGCGCACGAGCATCAACGTATCACTGCGCACCCCCTCGTCCGGGTCGGTGCGGCGGTCGACGCCGAGCAGCAGAATGGTAAATGGTCGATCAGGCAGGCTGTTCGCCGAACCGTGCGCCGCAGGCGCTGGCGATGGAGTGGATGCAACGGGCGATGCGGCAATGACAGAAGCGGGGGTTTGTGGCGCCGCAATCGGGGATGGTGACACGGCGGTCGCGCGTTGGCGCGGATCGTCCTGTTCGAGTTCTGCCAGGGTTCGTTCGGTGCGTCGCAGCGCCGTCACCCCGATCGTCACCAGCGCAAGCGCGGCAAGCGCCGCGAGCGCCAGCGCGAATGTCGACCATCGGTTGGCACGACGCGCCCGCCGTCGCGCTGCAATGCGCTCACGCGCCGTCGTACCGCGAATGGAACGCCCTTGATGATCGTTTGCCAATACCGTTCCTCAGAACAGGTTTGTCACAACCGGATGATAACGATTATATCTGGAGAGACGTTGCAGTGCAACGTCTCTCCGTCGGGTTTGCAGTGCAACGTCTCTCCGTGGAACGTTCAACGCGAAACTTTCCCGCCTGTAACCTGCAACCCTCGCGCCTTGCGCCTCTCTCATCCACCAAGGACACGAAGGCGCACGAAGGGGCAATCC
>DAOTWI010000922.1:0-3038 GCA_034436075.1 Roseiflexus sp. | reverse complement strand
TCTCAGTTCTCAGTTCTCAGTTCTCAGTTCTCAGTTCTCAGTTCTCAGTTCTCGGTTCTCGGTTCTCAGTTCTCGGTTCTCGGTTCTCGGTTCTCAGTCGACATCATCCGCTTCGGTGAATCCGCTCACATTGATCGCCGCCAGTTGACCGGGGTCTGGTTCAGCGCGCGCTTCGATCAGCGCCAGCCATTTGACCCACACGAACCCGCGTTCGCCGGGAGCGACGAGGCGGGCAGGCGCGCCGTGCCCATGGCTGAGCAACTCGTCACCAACCCGCACCGCGATCAACGCCTCGCGCGCCTGTTCCAGCGGCAGGCTCCAGCGGTACCCGGTAACCGACACGAACCGCACCCAGCGCGCCTCCGGCAAAACCCCGGCACGGTCGAGCAGCGCGCCGACCTGTGCGCCGCTCCAGTGCTGCGTGGTGTAGAAGCCGCCGGTGCAGTCGAGCGTCGCCGTCAGTTCATCGCGCACATCGAGGTCATCGCGGGTAATGGCGAATGGTTCGGTAACCAGACCAGTCACGCGCAACCGCCATGTTGTCGCGTCCAGCGGCGCCGGTCGATCCGCCATCCAACTGACGACTGGAAATCCGTTGCCGCTGAAACTGGCGACTTCCCGCGAACCGGTAAAGCGCCGTTGCGCTCCCGGCAACCCCAACCCGCTGATGAGCCGTTCCTGAAGGGGCCAGAGCAGCACTGCACCCAGTGCAAGCGCCCCAGCTCGCAACGCCTGCCGCCGCGAGCGGTCTTCTGCACGCAGCGGCTTCGCCCGGATAACCATATGCGCCGAAAGAACGACGGTCAGTATCAGGCCGAACAGGATATGCCAGTTGAGCAGGTTGTAACCGAACGCCACGAACTCGCCGCCGCTGACCCAGGCGATGCCGCAGACGAGGGTAAGGAGCGCCAGCGCCGTGGTTGCCAGCCCAGCCCAGGCGCGCGGGGAACGGATGCCGGGCAGCAGACGATTGCGAACGCGCGCCAGTTTGGGGATCAGGAGCAGAAGCGTCAGATAGCCAGTCGCGCCGTGGAGCGCAAACACCCACCATCCCTCCGGTCGCCCGACAATCAGCGTCCAGAGACCGGTCGCAAACGCGGCGCCGGTTGCCAGCGCCAGGCTCCAGTCTGTCGTGCGTGGTCGCATCGCTTCTCGCCTTCTCACCGTGCGTGAGATTGAACTGAGCATCGCGCGGTTCGCGTGGGCTGCGCCGGTCGTCGCGCGGGCTGGATCCGAGCATGATTTGTCAGGAAACGACGCTCCGACTGCCAGCGATTGAAATCGCTCCTGGCGGGCTTACGGCCGACCGTCCGCCTGCGCAGACGGGAACGGCAGCGTCCACCCCCCCTGCCCCCCGCACGCGGAGGGGCAGCCGCCTGACAATTCATGCCTGCACCCGCGCGGGCTGCGCCTGTCGAAGCCCACGCTCGCCATCACGTGCAGGCATTGTGCATGGGAATACGCCCCCAGGCCGCATCGACCTGCGCGCGGGTGGCGTCGAGCGCGCCGCTGTTATCGATCACGACGTCCGCCTGCGCAACCCGACTTTCCTGCGGCGGTTGCGCAACAATGCGCATGCGAGCTTCGGATTCGCTCATACCGCGCGTTTCCATCAGGCGGCGCAGTTGCTGATCAGGGGTGCAAGTCACCACCCACACCGCGTCACACACCTGCTTCCAGCCCGCTTCCAGCAGTTTGACCGCGTCGATCACCGCGACGCGCGCATACGTCGCTGCGTCATCGAGCCATGCCAGAATGCGCGCATGCACCGCAGGATGGACGATCTGCTCCAGGCGTCGCAACGCCTGCGGGTCGGAGAAGACAATCGCCCCCAGACGCTGCCGGTTGATCGGACCGCCTGGTTCAACCAGGATCGTCTCACCAAACGCTTCGACAATCTGCTGGTAGACCGGTTCACCCGGTTGCTGCACCTGCCGGGTCACCTGATCAGCGTCGATCACGGCTGCGCCACGCTCCCGGAGCATCGCCAGCACGGTGCTCTTACCGCAGGCGATATTGCCGGTCAACCCGATCAAATAAACCCCTTTGTACGGCATACCTTCCGCCTCTCAGCGTTCGACCGCCGCCAGTTCGAGTTCGACATACTCCTGTTTGATCAGTGCATCTTCTGGAACGCCAAAACGCGCCAGCAGTTCGCCAATGAGTTCAACCTTATGCTCGGCGTCCTTGCGGCTCCAGGTGCGGCTCTTAATCTCCAGGTACGGTCCGGGGCGTGCGTGCCCGATCAGCGTATCGAGATTGACGGCGAAATCGGCGTCGCGGTACTGAATGCGCCAGCGGCGGCGGCGCTTTTCGATCTCTGTGATCCGATCCGGCTGAAAGTATTCGCGGTAGAAGCGCAGGGTGCGGTCGGCGCGCGCCGTGTAGCGCGCCCGCCCGAAGAGCACCGCCATCTGATACTCGCCGCGCTGCGCCGGCGCCATCAGGGTAATGGTGTACTTCGGTTCGGCGCGCGCGCCCGGATCGGTCCGGTGGTCTTCGCGAATGCGAATGCGACCGCGCTCTTCATCATCCCACAGAAAGTAGGTGTCGTACTGCGTGCGTTCACTCGCCTTGGTGATGGTGATGTCGGATTCGTACAGCGACCGCACAACCCGTTCAGCCGTCTGCGGATCGATGAGCGCCTTCGCCTGCACCTCGAAGATCTCGGATTGCTGCACACCGCCGATTGCCAGGATTTTGTCGAGCAGGTTGTCTTCACGGGCAGCCAGGAAGACGTCAATCCGATCGGCAATCGCCTGAGCGCGGCGCAACACATCTTCCTCGTCGATCGTCAGCAACTGCTGGTTGCGCAGCAGGAAGCGCCCGTCAACCAGCACATCGCGCACATCCGCCGAGCGCGCACCGTAGACCAGGTGCGAGTAGATCGCATCGGGAGCGTAGTGGTAGCGCGGCGCGGAGTGCAACCGTCCCAGCACGACAACTGCAATATCCGCGCGCTTGCCCGGTTCGAGCGAACCAATCAGGTGATCGAGATGGATGGCGCGCGCCCCCGATGACGTTGCCAGCGCCAGCGC
>DAOTWI010000921.1:0-1771 GCA_034436075.1 Roseiflexus sp. | reverse complement strand
GACCGGAGGCGCCGCCGAACCACCAGGATGCCGGAGCATGCTTGCGGATGATCTGGATGCCGCAGTTGTTCAGCAGTTGCTGCTCCAGCACCGTCGCCCAGGTGATGCGGAACTGCGCGTTGGTCGTGGTGAATTCGAGCGACAACGGCACGCCGTCCTTCGTGCGAACACGCTGACCTTCCGCCAGTTTCCAACCCGCCTCATCGAGCAGCGCCTTGCCCTTCTCGGCGTCGAACGGATAGGTCACAATGCCGTCCGCCGCGCTGGCCGCCGCCCAGTGCGTCTTCGGCAGGTTGGTGTCCATCAGCAGCGCCTGCTGCTGCTCTGGCGTCAGGTAGCTGTAGACCGACTGGATCAGCTCTGGACGGTTGGTGCAGTAGGCAATCGCCTGGCGCACGCGCACATCGCCAAGGATCGGGTGCGGTGTGGTGAACGCGCCGGTTGGCGCGGCTGTCGGACCTTCCGCTACCACTGTTTCGCGGACCACCACAGTCTCACGGATCGGCTCGGCAGTCACAACCACCGTCTCGCGGACCGGTTGTGCGGCGCCGCCGCCGCCACATGCGGCAAGGATTGGCACAACGAGCGCAAGCAGCAGCGCAAGCGCGATTTTCTTGTCGAGAATCTTCATGGAAAGAACGCTCCTTTCTGCGGTCTTCCAATAGAGAACAGCGGAATCTTTAGTCAGGAGTCTGCAAGCAGTCCTCACGCACGGTTTGACTCGATAGCCTGCCTCCTTTCTTTACTGACGACGGATTGTTCTCAAAGACAATGCCGGATCATCGGCAGAGACCGTATGCATCGAGGCAGGGGCGCCCGGCTGTGATATGGAACATCCATATGAGGACGTTAAGAAAGGCTGTTATGTACCATAGAGGAAAAGCCGCCGGTTGTGAGCCAACCGCCACATCTGCCTGGACGCGCCATGAAGCATACCGGTTACTTTTGGTTAAGACATCACGGTTGTGCGAAATGGTAACACGCTGCTACGTTGATGTCAAGCCAAAGGCTGTGCAAAACGATTGACAATGCGCATCGAGGCGCTACAATACTCTATAAAGGCATAGAGATGTACATGCTGACCCGCACAACTGTTGCTCTGCCCCTCGTCCTGAACGCTTCACGCCTGCTGGCTGACGATCAGGCATTGACGGTGCGCCTGATCGGGTTGTTCGACGTGTTGCGCCAGGCGATTGCGTTTCACGATGGCCGGATGACCTGGTGGCGGCGCGAGCCAGTTGCGGCCGCAACCGGCGAACAGTGCTACGCGCCGAACGGCTGGAGCATCCCCTGGAGCGATGACGTCCTGCGTGAGGTCATCGAGCGTGGCGCCCCCTGTCAGAACGCCGATCGCAACGCCATTGTCCACTACGGCGCGCCAATTGTCTGGAACGGCCAGTTGTGGGGCGTGCTCGAACTGCGCGGCAGCGAGATGCACGTCGGCAATGAGGAACAGGCGCTGATCGATGCGCTGGCGCCGCTGCTGGCGGCTGCAATCGCCTCAGACCGCGGAGACGGTGAATCGCTGGCGCTGACGGTGCGGCAGCAGCGCGTGATTGAGACGTTGCGCGCCGAACTCGAAGCGCCGCTCGACCTCGGCAGGTTGCTGGCATTCCTGCTGCGCTGGGCGCTCGATGCAACTGGCGCCGAGGCTGGCGCCATCGCCCTGGTTGACCGTGAGCGGGGGGAACTGGTGTTGCAGGCATACGAAGGGTACGGCAGCGATCCGCTCAGCCGCGACGCCTTCGGCGAAGCGCGGCGGCGCTGGAGC
>DAOTWI010000920.1:0-1806 GCA_034436075.1 Roseiflexus sp. | reverse complement strand
TGATCGGCAACGATGGGTTCGCCACCGTCGAAGAAGCGGCGCAGGCGGCGCTGGCGTCGGGAGCGGGCATCGTCACGATCTGCTCGACCGACGATACCTATCCAGAGATTGTCCCGCCGCTGACGAATCTGATAAAATCGAATCGTCCGGATATGACAGTCGTACTGGCAGGGTATCCTGCCGATCAGGTCGAAGCCCATCGTGCGGCCGGGGTCGATGAGTTTATTCATCTTCGAGCGAATTGTTACGAGACCCTGGTGCGGTTGCAGCAGTTGAAAGGAGTTGTGGCGTGAAAACCCCGGATTTTACGACGCTTCCCTATCGTGATGGCGCCGCTGCCCCCACACCGGCGCAGTGGCGCGAGCGCGCTGAACGCGAGGCGGGCAAATCGCTCGATGCGCTGGTCTGGCGCACGATGGAACAGATTGATGTGCGCCCACTGTACACCGCCGACGATATCGCCCGGTTGGAGCACCTGCGCTTTACGGCGGGCATCCCGCCCTATCTGCGCGGTCCCTACCCGACCATGTATGTGACCCAGCCGTGGACGATTCGCCAGTACGCCGGGTTCTCGACCGCCGAGGCGAGCAATGCGTTCTACCGGCGCAACCTGGCAGCCGGGCAGAAGGGTCTGTCGGTCGCCTTCGACCTGGCGACCCACCGTGGCTACGACTCCGACCACCCGCGGGTGGTGGGCGATGTGGGCAAGGCGGGCGTGGCGATCGACTCGGTGCTCGACATGAAAATCCTGTTCGACGGCATCCCGCTCGATCAGATGTCGGTCTCGATGACGATGAACGGCGCGGTCATTCCGGTGATGGCGTTCTATATCGTCGCCGCCGAGGAGCAGGGGGTGCGCCAGGAGCAACTGACCGGCACCATTCAGAACGACATTCTGAAGGAATACATGGTGCGCAACACGTACATCTACCCGCCTGAGCCGTCGATGCGCATCATCGCCGATATTTTCGCCTATACGGCGAAGCACATGCCGAAGTTCAACAGCATCAGCATTTCCGGCTACCACATGCAGGAGGCGGGCGCTACCGCCGACCTGGAACTGGGGTACACCCTGGCGGATGGGCTGGAGTATGTGCGCGCCGGGTTGAAGGCGGGGTTGTCCATCGATGCGTTTGCGCCGCGCATTTCGTTCTTCTGGGCAATCGGCATGAACTATTTCATGGAGATTGCCAAGATGCGCGCAGGGCGTCTGCTGTGGGCGAAGATCATCAAGCAGTTCGACCCCAAAGACGCGCGCTCGCTGGCGCTGCGCACGCACTGCCAGACATCGGGCTGGAGCCTCACCGAGCAGGACCCGTTCAACAATGTGGCGCGCACCTGCATCGAGGCGATGGCTGCCGCGCTGGGTCACACGCAGTCGCTCCACACGAATTCGCTCGACGAGGCGATTGCGCTGCCGACCGACTTCTCGGCGCGGATTGCGCGCAATACGCAACTGTATCTCCAGGAGGAAACCGGCATCTGCAAGATGGTCGATCCGTGGGGCGGCGCGTTTTACCTTGAGTGGCTGACTGATGCGCTGGCGCGGCGCGCCTGGGCGCATATCCAGGAGGTCGAGGAGTTGGGCGGCATGGCGAAAGCCATCGAAGCCGGGGTGCCGAAACTGCGCATCGAAGAAGCAGCGGCGCGCCGTCAGGCGCATATCGACTCCGGGCGCGAGACGATCGTCGGGGTCAACAAGTATCGTCTGCCCTACGAGGCGCCGATTGAAATCCTGGAAGTGGATAATACAGCGGTGCGCCTGGCGCAGATCGAACGGTTGAAAAAACTGCGCGCCGAACGCGA
>DAOTWI010000919.1:0-4343 GCA_034436075.1 Roseiflexus sp. | reverse complement strand
GGCGGGGGCAGGCTACGACTTGCGGAACGCGCGGGGGGTGGGGGTGTACTACCCGCCGAGGGTGAGCGTTCGGACGTATCAAACCTATGTGCAGGGGGAACTGACCTTCGTGACGGACACGCGCTGGGACGAGTACCTGGGAGCGGGGTTGGCGGCGCTGCCGTTCGACCCGCGACCGGTCGAGCCCCAGCCAGTCGAGCCGCTGCCCTTGCCGTCAGGGCAGGACCTTGACCCTACCTCTCGCCACCGCGTATTCCTGCCGCTTCTCTGGCGATAGTCTCCCAAGAACTTCCTGATGTACCTCCTCTGTCGGCGATGTGAGCACATCGCCGACAGCTTATATTCGGAAAATGTTCTGGCGCGTCTTTAGGAGAGATAGCGGCGGTATCTTCAATTTGTGGCGAGGAAGCCCATTACTTGTAGGAAGTCATAACATTATTCGGTTTCGCTATCAGGGAGGTGCCCATGTTTCGCTTCATCCATTTGATCGTTCTGTTTGCCATATTTCTAAATCTACTTGGCGGTTTTGTAGCAGTAAACGCAGCGCCTGCTGGGTATCGGCTTCCGTTTGTAGGGACCTACCGTATCACGGCTGGCCCAGGTTGCTATATAACCCATCAACATCGTTCAAGCGAGGCAATCGATTTTGCCATGAGTGTAGGAACGCCGATCTATGCTACTCAATCAGGCCAAATTATCAGCGCAGTAACTGGCTGGAATGATGGTTTTGGCAGGCTGTTGAAGATTCAGCACGATGATGGCAACTTGAGCTGGTATGCCCATCTTTCGCAGTTTGTTCGAACCAGCGGAAGGGTAAATCAGGGAGATTTGGTGGCATATTCTGGAAACGATGGTCAAACCACAGGCCCACATCTGCACTTCGAAGTGCGTAATAGCGGAAATCAATCTATCTGGATTCGGGATCTTCCTGGTATTCGCTGGTACTCAGGAAACCCGAGTAACCCCTGCCAGCCGCCGGGACAGGATGATGGACAGGCTGTTGGCCCACCGTTAGGGACGAACACTTCTTGCGCTGGCCCATCGCTCAATAGCCCTTCGGCTGGACAGATGCTACGCGACCGGCGCGTCACGTTCTCCTGGCAATCGCCCGGATGTGGCCAGGGGTACACGTTGCGTATCAAAGATACCTCGTCGATGGACTCGGGTGGCACGACGATCTTTGATCAAGGTGTTGGCGAGACGTCACGCACAGTCGATATCCCTGAGCAGTGGGTCAACCGGACCCTGTACTGGGGGGTCCGTGCCGCAAATGTAGCGAACGCTAACTGGTCCGTTCGGAGCTTCCAGGTGCAACTCTCTGATCCGGGTACAACAACGTGTAATCCGACCGCTGATCAGGTGGCTCTGTACGAGCACACCAACTACACTGGTCGATGCACAACGCTTGGAATTGGCGCGTACCGTGATGCGGGGAGCATGAATCTGACTAATGATAGTGCCTCGTCGATCCGTGTTGGCGGGAACGTCCGCGCTACTGTCTACGAACACTCCGATTACGGCGGGCGGAGTGAAACTTTTACCGGCGATGATCCCAGTCTCATCGACAATGTTATCGGCAATGACGTTATCTCTTCAGTTCGTGTGGAGCGTCGAACCAGTAACGATGCGTGTGCCGGGCCTCCCCTTAGCGCGCCAGGAGATGGTGTAACGCTGAGCGATCCTAATGTCGCCTTTAGCTGGGGCGCCCCCTCTGGCTGTTCGTTCCAGGGATATACCTTCCGCATCAAGGACACGCCGTCGATGGAGCAGGGTGGAACCGTTCTCGTCGACACAGGCGTCGGACAGACCTCCATCCAGCGCTCGATTCCAGCCGAATGGCATAACCGGGATCTCTACTGGGGTGTGCGAACTGCTAATCCGCTTAGTTCGAACTGGTCGGTGCGCCGCTTCCGAATCGAACCAAGGAACAGCGGTGAGATTGACCCACAAGCGATCAGCAGTGGCCAGTCAATTGATGCCCGCATCGACCCTGCCAACGAGGATGACACGTTCACGTTTGCTGGCGCGCAGGGGCAAGTCGCCCTGATCACAATGGAACGAACGGACAATTCGAACCTTGACAGCTACGTCGAGCTGTTCGGTCCCACTGGCTTGGTGGGTTACAACGACGACAGCAACGGCACGTTGAACAGTCGACTGGAAGTGACGCTGCCCCAGACCGGGAGTTACCGCATCCTTGCGCATAGCTATGCCCGAAGCACCAGCGGGGCTTACCGTATCCGGCTTACCTTAGGTGCGCCATCTGCAATGGACGGCGATGATGGCCGCTGGCTGAGCTTCGGACAGACTCTTCGGGGCGCTATTAGTCCAAGCACAGATCGTGACACCTATTATTTCAACGCGGTCGCTGGGCGCACAGTAAGCCTCCGCATGATCGAGCGCACTCCCAGCCTTGACAGCTATCTGGAGCTCTACGATCCAAGCGGCAGCAAGATCGCCGAAAACGACGACAGCGGAGGAGATTACAACTCCTGGCTCGTCGCCACATTGCCTAGTAGTGGCGCCTACCGCATCGTTGCTCGCAGTTACAACGGCGCTTCCAGCGGCGAGTACACAATAAGCCTCGATGCCATGACCGGCAACAATCTTGCGCGAGGCAAAGCAGCGGTTGCCTCGTCTATTGAGGGAAACAACACAGCCTTCGCTCCCACTCGCGCGACGGATGGGGATGCCTCCACACGCTGGTCTTCAGAACAAAGCGAGGGACATTGGATCTACGTCGATCTGGGCAGTGAACAGACCATCAATCAGGTCGTGCTTCGCTGGGAGCGAGCGTTCGCAGATCGCTACGATATCTTCGTCTATGGCAGCAATTACTCAACCTGGCATCGCGTCTATAGCACCGAAAACGGTGACGGAAACGTTGACACTATCTCGTTCGCGCCGCTCACGGCTCGCTACGTGATGATGTACGGCCGGCGCCGGTTTGCACACGACGGTTGGCAGCAGTTCGGATATTCATTGTGGGAGTTCGAGGTCTATAACACTCTCTCTGCCCTTGTCCCGACCGTACCGCCCGACAACAACAACAAGCCGGAGGAGACGTTGGTTCCGCTGATCCCACTTCCGCCGGATCCGATTGGCAAAGACCCCTCCGCGCTCGGTCAGGGCGCTGAGCAAGAAAGTGCACCGCCGCGTTCGGAAGCGCGGCCAGAGAGCCCGCTGGTCATTCCTGGCGAGATATATGGCCCGCCCTCGACCGGTATTGCCCTGTCCACTCAACGTGCAGTAGCAGGTCGTGATGAGATACGCTTTGTGGCTGTTGACGCTCGTGACAGCGATGAGTCAGGCGCCGGGATCATGACCTATCGCTGGACATCGAATATCGATGGTTTCCTTGGGACGACCGCTGAACTCGTCTTCCCTGCTGCTTGTCTGTCAGTAGGTCTCCACACGATCACGCTGGCAGTGCAGGATAACGAAGGGAGTTGGTCGGCTCCGGTGACAGCGGTGCTCGAAATTCTGCCGAGCGACACAAGTGGGTCACCGGAGTACTATACCGTTCGTCTCCCGCTCGTTCAGCGCTAAGTTACACGAACCCTAATTCGGGGTTTGGATTCATGAACCATTGAGCATGACTTGACAATAATCAGTCATCGTGGCATCCTCCTCAGTGTCCCACATCGAAAGGAGGCGCCCCGATGACCGGTATGGCCGATTGTATCACACCTGCTCGCTGGGAAGATGTATGGACGATGTGGCTTGTCCTGGTCGATGATACGTATCAGTCCTTGGAACGTCACTCTGGCTGCTGGCGACGCACCGGACCAGCGCCGGTCGTTCACGATAGCGAGGTTATTACCGTGGCCTTGATCATCGATACCTGGTTTCACGGGCATGAAGCCCTCGGCTTGGCATTTCTGCGCCAGTACCATCCGACCGTGTTCCCGCACCTGCCGTCTGATGGCTGGTTCCATCAGCGCCCTACCCGCCTGGGCCCCCTGATCGACCAGATCCGACCGGGTATCACCCGGCAGTATGGCGGGGTGAGCAACGCTGATCCCGATCGGTTGGCGGATAGTGCGCCGATCCCCGTTGCGTCCTATCAACGCGCGCACGCGAACCGCACGGTCACAGGCGCGGCATACTTTGGCGTGATGAACAGTCGGTGCGCCAAGCGCTGCATTGAGCCTGCCGAAATGCTGTTGGCTTTCGCTTGCATCTGACGACGACCACGCACGGGGTGGTCGATGCCTGGGCGCTGGCGCCAGCGGCCATCCACGAGAGCCAAGTGCTGCCCGCCCTGGTGGAAGATGCCGCCTGCCAGACGCTGCTGGGGGATGGCGCGTAGCACAACACAACCCCACAGCGGCGCCGGGGCT
>DAOTWI010000918.1:0-1854 GCA_034436075.1 Roseiflexus sp. | reverse complement strand
GTGCGCACCACGCGACCGCGCTCGTCGAACTGCTGCATGATCACCCGCAGACGCCCATTGCGCGGCGGGGATGCCAGGGTTGTCTGCACGGTATGCGCATCGAGGCGGACGAAATCAGCCGGTAACGGCGTGATCGACGCGGGGATGACGACATCCGGCTCAACGCCCCAGTCAAGCGCGGCGTACCGTCCGACGCCAAGGACCGCCATCTGTTCCGTGCCAAGCATCACACCGGCTTCCGTCATCTGCGGCGCGAACCCCGCGTCGTGGAAGATCACGGCGCAATCGCGGCACGGAACCGGCAACGGCACAGTGACAGTCGCCTGGGAAGGGTTGACGACCGTGATCAGACCATCGGCGCCATCGAGCGCCAGATAGCCGTAGGGGTGCGCTGCGCCCGGCAATCCGCCAAAACTGTGCACCGGCGCGCGGCGCATCAGATCGAAGAACGCGGATTGAACCGAGGCGAACCAGCGCGCATCGTCATCGCTCAGAAGGTCAAGGTTGCCATAATACGTATTCACCCATCCGCCGCGCGCCAGGCTGAGCAGCAGCATGCCGCGCCAGGCAGTCGCGCCGCGGTAGTAGCAGGTGCCAGTTGTGCCGATCATGAAGGCGCTGTTGTCGATGCGTGGCAGCGGGACGCTATTGAACTGATAGACGCGCCCCATGTGATCGGAATAGATATCTTTGGCGCGCCAGAAGTTCATCGCCGGGGTATCGGCAGGACGGGGATCGCCGCAGTAGAGCGAGTCGAACGCTTCGAGCCAGCGCGTATCGATGGCGCTGTACAGCGGGAGATCGGTGGCGGGCTGGATGGAACGCTCCTCAAAGCCGTTGTACGCCAGCAACAGCACATCGGGATGCGCCTGGCGGAACGCCTTGATCGCGCCGCGCCACACCGCCTGGTTGGCGCGGCGAATGTCGGCGGGAAGCATGGTGCGTTTCAGATGGGGCGGCGCTGCGTCGAAATGGGCGAAATCGATCTTGAACATGCGCACGCCAGCGGCGCACCACTGCTCCAGCGTTGCGATGAAATGCGGCAGAAAGCCGCCATAGAAACAGCAGAGCGCATTGAGGTCCGGGTCGAACGAGTCTTCCCATTCCGGGACCGGCTGCATCGGATAGAGCGTCTGCCGGACGAGCGAATTGGCGGTGAGCCAGAGTCCCGGTTGAACGCCGATGGCGGCGCATCCCTCGATCCAGCGTTGCGGACCCTCGGCTGACCAGTGGGGCGCGCGCCAGGTGCGAAACCCGGTGTCGGGCGCGAACCAGAATGCGTCCATCACATAGTAGTCGATCTGCACACCGAGGCGCTTAAGCCGCGCCACTTCGTCCAGCTGGTGCATGGCGAGGGTCTCGGTCAGTTCCACCACATCGGAGAGTTCATCGTAAGCAGCCCAATTAATGTAGACGCCAATCGGACGGGTGAGCATAGCGGGCGCCTTTCTGGTTGGAACGCTGGTTGATCGTTGCTCAGGATACCGCGCGCCTTGTGGAGCGTCAAGCGCTGTGGAAGGGGTCCGGGCATGAATTGTCAGGCAGCAAGAAAGCGCATCCCTGCCACGCCTTGGCTGGCGACTGATTGGTCTGTAAAGCAAGTTTTCCAGTAATTTACCGGTTGGGCGATGCGAAAAATTTGTCTCGTCCTGATGCGGTAGACCTTCGCCACACTCAGATTCGCAAAAAGTCAGAAAACTTCGTTTACAGACCACTGATGGAGTTTGAGAAATTAATCCGGTATTGCCCGATAGAGCCCGCGCAGGCGGGCTTCGCATCCCGTAGCCCGCGGCTTCAGCCGCCGGGCGGGTAGGCGGATAACGGAATAATTATTCAAATCCCATCAGCCGCCGG
>DAOTWI010000917.1:0-2196 GCA_034436075.1 Roseiflexus sp. | reverse complement strand
CCCCGACCCTGTCACGACTATGGGAACCAATGCTACTTCGGCATTCCCCCGCCCGCTCCCTCAGCCGGCGGCGCCATCGGCGCGGCGGGAGGCGCGGCAGGCGGAACGGGTTCCTGCGGCTTCTTCCCGCTGCGTGTGATCTTGCGCCAGATCCAGCGCAGGAAGAGCACAATCGGCAACCAGACCGGCGTCCAGATCGCCAGGACAATCGCCAGATCCACCAGTCCTTGACCAAACTCGATCAGCCCGCGCAACGCCTCGCGCGCCACGCGCACCGGCTGCCAGGCGTCTTCTTCGATGATCGCTGGCGGCGGCGGCACCGGGCGCAACTCGGCAGTGATGGTAGACATCGCCGCACTCTGCTTCAGATACTGCATCCGCCCCTTGATCCGCTCGATCTGCCCCTGAATGTCGGTCAACGCCTGATTGACCTGCAATGCGTCCTCAACCTTCTCGGCGCGCGCCAGCAGGTCGAGCAGGCGGGCGCGCGTCGCCTCCAGATTGCGCAGTTGCGATTCAAGATCGACATATTCCTCGGTCACATCCTCACCGCTCACACTGCGGCTGAGCACTTTCTTCGCCAACCCTTCCACGCCGCTCAACGCTTCCTCAAAGCGCGCCGCCGGAACGCGGAAGGTGACCGTTGACCACATCGAATCGCCGGCGCCGCGGGTCTCTACACTGACGACGAAGCCGCCGAGTTGCTCCGCTTTCTGGCGAATCGCCGCTTCAGCGTCAGCAACGTTCACAACCTCCAGCGTCACCGAAGCGTTCTTGATGACCAGGCGATCAGAGGCGGACGGCAACTGCTGATCCGACTCTGCGCTGCTACCACTGCCGCGCTCCAGCGCCGGCGCCCCTGCGGCTGGCGCCATAGTCGGCGCTGCCATAAACTCAGGTTGCGCAGGCGAACTTGCCGGTACCGCCGCTGTGCCGCACGAAACCAACACCATTGCTGCAACGATGGCGATGATAAGGAGTCTGATGGAAGCCATTGCGATGTCCTCCTGGTGTGTGATTGACGCCGTAACGAGCGAGTGACGTTCGGTGGTGCGAGCGGCCGCTCTGACACGTTTTGCCCGTTGTCATGAATATAAACGTGCGATTGTGGCAAGTTGTTCCGGGATCGAAAGAGGATGTTGAATAGCGTGGCAACGTGTGCTTTAACGTGGTGCGATGACTGTCCTGCTGATATAATGTTGTATGAATGCAGACGTATATCTCTGTGATATGATCGATGGTGCGCTCGACATGAAGATGGCGACTGTCCCAGACACGTTTCACCAGGAGACGATTTCTCAGGACAGTTGATGCACAGGCGCGTCGCGCCCGGCAACGCCGCTCCAACTGGAGGACGGTCTGGATAGTGACACTTTTGCGTCTCCCATCAGGAGTTATGCCAATGACCCATGCAACCATCCCCCCCCCGCGCGCGTCCGAAACGCAGCCCGCCGAAGACCCCTTCCGCTACGGCTGGCGTTTCGTGCCGCGTCCGACCCCTGACGATCCCCATCATCTCGAACAGGTTCCACTGACGCTGGAAGATGTCCTGCACCCTGAAACGGGAGATTTCATCGTGCATAGCGACCGCCACGAGACCGACCGGATGTATCTCACCGCCGTCTTGCGCGCCCGCCTTGAGGAGTCGGGCGCAGCCATCGTCCTGAGCGATGTGCGTGTCGCGTGGGACGTTCCCGACCTGCGCCCCCACGGACCGGACGTGATGGTCATCCCCGGCATCACAGAACGCCAGAACTGGAGCACGTTCGAGGTTGCGGTTGAAGGGGCGCGTCCGGCGTTGATCATCGAAATCACTTCGCCGGAAACGCGTGAGAACGACCTGGAGCGCAAGGTGGAGCACTATGCGCGAGCGGGCGTGGCGCAGTATGTGATTGTGGACGACATGGGTCGCGGTCGAGAGCGACGCCTGCGCCTGCTCGACTATCGGCTGGAGGCGGGGGCGTATCGGTTGCACCTGCCGGATGCGGCGGGGCGCGTGTATCTGGTGATTGCCGATGTGTGGCTGGGAATAGAGCGGGATCACGTCGTTTGCTACGACGCGCGCGGGGTCGCATTCGGCGATTATGCGACGGTGGTGCGCCAGGCAGCGGAAGCGGAGGAACGCGCACGCCGCGAAGCCGCAGCACGCGAGGTCGAAGCACTGGCGCGGCGTGAAGCGGAGGAACGGGCGCAGCG
>DAOTWI010000916.1:0-9873 GCA_034436075.1 Roseiflexus sp. | reverse complement strand
CGAGCCGCCGCCTGGTGCGCAGCACCCTGCACGTTATCGCGGCAGCGCCGGTGACGGCGACAACAACCATGCTGGCGTCGCCTGCCCCGCGCATCGCCGATGCCCCCGCTTCCGGGTCGCTGTCCGCCGATGATCGGGCGATGCTCGAGCGCCTGCTGTGCAACGAGGCAGATATGGCGTACCGTCGCCGCGCCGTTACGCTGCTCGATTACCTTGAACTGCGTGATGGTGAAACAGTGCTCGATTGCGGGTGTGGCATGGGGGTCTACTTGATGTTCATGGGGCGGTTGCGGCAGTTGAGCCTGGTTGGCGTCGATGGCGACAGAGATCGCCTGCGCTGGGCGCAGCGTGAGCATGTGCCAGCCAGACTGTCGAATGTCGATATTCATCGCTTGCCGTTTGCCGACCATAGCTTCGACAAGGTGTTGATGTCCGAGGTGCTCGAACATCTCGCCGATGATCGCGGCGCGCTGCGCGAGATCTTCCGCGTGCTCAAGCCCGGCGGCATTCTGGCGCTGAGCGTGCCGCACGCGAATTATCCGTTCTGGTGGGACCCGATCAACAAAACGATCGAGGCGCTTGGCGGGCGACCTATCCAGAGCGCCGGACCGATCGCCGGTCTGTGGAGTAATCACTGGCGGTTGTATCGCCCCGAAACGCTGTGCGATGTGGTGTCCGGAGCGGGGTTCGCTATCGAGGCGCTGGACGAGCAGACCCATTATGCGTTTCCGTTCATCCATTTCATTGTGTACAGCATTGGGAAGCCGCTGATCGAAAAGAATCTGCTGCCGCGCCGCTTCCGCGATAGCGCCGACCGTTTCCGTGGTGAACGCAACAGCGGCAGTCTGCTCAATCCGATCAACCTGGGAGTGCGGTTGTTCCGCCTGGCAGATGCGCGCAACGACCGCCTGCGCGGTGATGAGCAAACATTCGTCAGTATCGTGCTCAAAGCGCGCAAGCCAGCCTGAACTGAACGACATTGAGCACGCCGGACTGTGTATGAAAAGCGGCGCATCGACACCACCAACCATCGATGACGAGGACGTCGCGCCGGAAAACGGTTCGCCATCCACAGAACCCATCGCTTCTGTCACCGACTCGCAACCAACTGCGTATGGCAGCGCCAACCTGGTGACGCTGCTTCTGATAACCCTCGCCCTGGCGTGGATTGGACAGACGTTTCTGACCAGCACGCCGCCGAATCTGCTGGCGGGTATCGTGCTGCTGGCGCTTGCCGGTGCGTCGTTTGCTGCGTTGAGCACATGGACGCCCGATCGGGCAATGGCAGACGACCCTGGCGCTGTGTCGCGAGTGGTGGCCTGGCTGAGTCGTCTCCCTCCGTTCTCCCTGTTATTCGCTCTGGCGCTGGTGAGCAGCGGCATTGCCTTCTGGTGCGCCGCGACGCCGGCGCTGCGCCCTATGCCAGCGCTCATGTCCTGGCTGGCGAGCCTGGGGTTCTTTCTGGCGGGCGCACGCTTCCTCGATCATCGTCATGAGCGTGACAGCGGGGACGAACCCTGGAACCGCCGCGAATGGCTGGCGGTTGCGGCATTGACCCTGCTCGCCTTTGCGTTGCGCATGACCTTCATCGACTCCATCCCGCAGAACTTCGGCGGTGATGAGGGCGAGATGGGCATGGAGGCGCGCGGTGTGCTGGAGGGGCGCATTACGAACCCGTTTGTCACCGGGTGGCTGTCGCATCCGACGCTCTGGTTCTTTCTCCAGGCATTGTCGTTGAGTGTTTTCGGCAATAATGTCTTCGGGTTGCGCACCCTGTCGGTGCTGATTGGCACGGCGGCGATACCCCTCCTCTACCTGTTTGCGCGCCCGCTCTTCGGGCGCGGCGTCGCCTTTGGCGCGGCAACCCTCCTCGCTGTGTTTCATTTCCATATTCACTTCAGCCGTCTGGGGGTCAACAATATCGTCGATCCGCTCCTGGCGCTGTCCGCATTTATTGCGTTCTTCACCGGCATACGCCGGTCGTCGTCCTTTGCGCTGGGATGGGCGGGGGTGATCTGCGGTGTGGCGCAGCATTTCTATATGGGCTCGCGGTTGACGCCGGTGGTGATCGCCATGCTCGTTCTCCACCTGGCAATCATCGACTGGCAGCGCTTCCGCTGGTTGGCGCCGCGCCTGCCCCTGATCGTTGGCGGATTTCTGCTGGGGTTTGGTCCGCTGATTGCCCATTTCATCGCCGATCCATCCGCATTGACCGCCCGCCTGGCGATGGTTGGCGTGGTGCAGAGCGGATGGCTGGAACAGAAACTGGCGGATGGCGTGCCGCTCGCTCAGATCATCATCGATCAGGCGCGCCAGAGTTTTGGCGCCTACACGTTCGTGCCGGATCGCAGCGCCTGGTACGACCCGAAAATTGCGCTGCTGGACTCCGCTTCTGCTGTGTTGCTGGCGCTGGGCGTGGCGCTTGCGCTGGTCAACTGGCGTCGTTCTGAGTGGTTTCTCCCGATTGCCTGGTTGACGGGGGCTGCGGTGCTGGGCGGCATGTTGTTGGTGAACACGCCTGAGAGTCCACGGTATGTGACGACCGCCCCGGCGCTTTGCCTGCTGGTTATGCTCGCGCTTCAGCGCATCGTCGCGCTGGCGGGTCAGGCGCTTCGGCTGGCGGATCGCAGGCGCACGCTGGTTGCCATGGCGATGGTTGCGCTGCTTGCAGGATGGAATGTGAACTTTTACTTCCGCGACTACATCCCGCGCCGCACGTATGGCTGGACGAATACCGAAATTGTGACGAAACTGTCGCACTACGCAACGGCGCAACCTGTGCCGGTGTATGTGTATATGTTCACTCCGCCGCGCATTTTCTTCGGGAATGGAACCATCCGTTTCGTTGCTGCCGGCATCGAGGGCATGGATGTGCGTGATCCGGTGACCGATCCCGCGCAGATCATGCCGCCGCCCGAAGGAAAGCGCCCGCTCTTCATCTTCCTGCCGGAGCGCGAAGCGGAACTGGCTGTGGTGCAGCAACGCTTCCCCGGCGGCACGATCGAACGCTTTCAGGGAGAATGGGAGCCGGTCGTCCTGTTTATTGCCTATACACCGCCCTGACGTACGCACAGGAGAGCGCATGTGAAAAACGGACGGTACCATATCGTCGTCGCCGGGAATATCGGCGTCGGCAAGAGCACGCTGGTGAACATTCTGGCGGAAGAGTTCAACTGGCAGCCGTACTACGAACTGGTCGCTGATCATCCGTATCTGGAGGATTACTACCGCGACCGCGAGCGCTGGGGATTTCATTCGCAAATCTGGTTCCTGACGCAACGCTACCAGCAACACCTGGAAATCGCCGACACGCCGATTTCGGTGTGCCAGGATCGCAGCATTTACGAAGATTATGAGGTCTTCGTCAAAGGGTTGCTGGAACAACGCATCCTGAGCCACCGCGATTTTCGCACCTACCGGCAGTTATTTCTGGCGCTGGTGCAGGGCATTGCGCCGCCAACCCTGCTGATCCATCTCCATGCCAGCGTGCCGACGCTGATCCGGCGCATCAACGAACGCGATCGTCCTGCGGAGCGCGCCATTCCGCCCGCGTACCTGGAACATCTGAACCGGCGCTACGACGAATGGCTGCGGCGTTTTGAGTTGTGCCCGGTGTTGCGCATCGAAACCGATGATCTCGATTTTGCCCACGATGCCGCCGCACGGCGCGATGTGGTCGAGTTGATTGCGCAAACGCTGGGTGTGCGCGGCATGGTGCAAGAACGTTTCGTTCCATGATCGATCGCAAATTGTAATCATTCGCTCATTCCCCTTCGATGTGCGCTGCCAGTATAATGTTTGTGTCGCCGTCGGTTTCTCCGTCCTGGCGGCGCGAACCATAAGCCCCTGGAAGGCGGCGCGCATGGAACCGTACACTGTTCATCTCTCTTCCAGCATCGTCCTTGATGCGCCGGTCGAACGCCTCTGGCTCATTCTTTCCGACACCGACCGCACGAACCGCATGATCGGTCTGCCAGCGTTCGAGCGCACCCGACCGGATCGCGATCTCGTGCAGATTGTCTATGGTCACTTTCTGGGGGTTCCCGTCAACTGGCGCGAGCACCCCTTCGAGTGGGTCTTCGAGCAACAATTTTCCGTCGAGCGTGAATTTGCCCCGCCGCTCCCGGTCAAACGATTGCAGACCACCACCCGTTTTACCCCGCTGCCGGGCAATCGCACGAAGGTCGATGTCGAGGTCCATATGGCGCCGCGCAACATCATCGGCAACATCGGCGGGCGCCTGATCGTCGGGCAGCGGATGCTGCGCAGCATGCGCCAGGCATACCGCAAACTGGGACATCTGGCGGCGATGTCCGAACAGGTCGTCCTTCCGCCGGTCCGCCCGCCGCGGGTCAATCATCAACGCCTGCGCATCGCCGCCGAACGTCTGCGCGCGTTCGGCGTCCGCGATGCGCTGATCGACCGGTTGACCGCTCACATCCAGACCGCCGATGATCCGCAGGTGCTCAAGATGCGCGCCTTCGCGCTGGCTGATGCCTGGGGCGAGCAGCGGATGGACGTGCTGCGCATGTGCCTGTACGCCACTCGCGTTGGATTGCTCGACCTCGAATGGGATGTGCTCTGCCCCAGCTGCCGGGGACCGAGCCGGCGCGTCAGTTCACTCAGCGATCTCGAACACGACGCCTACTGTCCATCGTGCGACGTGCGCTACGACACCAACTTCGATGAGTCGATCGAAGTGCGTTTCAGTGTCAATCCGGCTATCCGCGAAGCGGTGGACGTCTCGTACTGCATCGGCGGGCCCGCCAACACCCCCCACATTGTCGCGCAGGTCGCGCTGCCAGCGCAGGGGCGGCGCGAGGTGCGACTGCGTCTTACCCCCGACCGGTACCGTCTGCGCAGCCGCCAGATGATGGGGCGGGTATCGTTTGAAGTCGTGAGCGATGCGGCTGGGCAGACGGCACACATCATCTTTGGCGATGAATCCGCCAGGATCGACACATCGCTCATCGGCGCAGGCGACGTGACGATCGTCATTGACAATGGAACCGACGCCCCGGCGCTGATCGTCATCGAGCGCAGCGATTGGAGCGCCCAGGCGACCAGTGCCGCGCTGGCGACATCGCTTACCGAGTTCCGCCAGTTATTCTCGTCGGAAGCGTTGTCGCCAGGGGTGGGCATCGCCGTCAGGAGCCTGACGTTTCTGTTCAGCGACCTGAAAGGTTCGACCGCACTCTACGAACAGATTGGCGACTCGCCCGCCTATGCGCGGGTACGCGACCATTTTGCGCTGATGAGCGCAATTATTGGCGCGCACAACGGATCGCTCGTCAAGACCATCGGTGATGCGGTGATGGCGGTCTTTTCTTCGACTGAGTCCGCCGTGGCAGCGGCGCTGGAGATTCAGCGCGAATTCACCCTCGGCGAGATGGCGCGCGGCAACCCGGCGCTGCGGGTCAAACTGGGGCTGCACAGCGGTCCTTGCATTGCAGTCAATGCCAACAACCTGCTCGACTACTTTGGTTCGACGGTGAATATCGCTGCCCGTGTCCAGAACGAGAGCATCGGCGGCGACATCGTGCTGACCGAAGCGCTGACCGGCGATCCGCTGGTGCAGTCGCTGCTGGAACGCGAAGAAGTCGGGCTGGAGTGTTTCGTGCGCGAATTGCGCGGTCTATCGCAGCAATTCGCACTCACGCGCGTCTGGGTGACGCCGCCGATACATCGGGCGGAGGCGCCATTGACAGAACTGCCGGGCGGGTCTACAATACAAGGCGTCACGGGGCGTGGCGCAGCCTGGTAGCGCACCTGAATGGGGTTCAGGAGGTCGCTGGTTCGAATCCAGTCGCCCCGACCATCGTGCATGATGAACAACGACCTGTAACTGCTGTTGCAGGTCGTTGTGCCGTTTGCGATTGGAGTGCGCATCCTCTTGCATCCCCTTGACGCTTGCGCTATAATGCCTCTAGTTTTACGCATGATAGGGTGCTGCCGCGCCCTGACACGCACAGTTTCTTTCCAGGGCGTAAAAGATTACACGACACTGCCGTCGCCGCAGTTCGGACACCGGGAGGATCGTAATGGCACGGATGAGCCTGCAGACGGCTTTCGACCAGGCCCGGCAATGGCTCGAAACCAATGACCTCGATCGCGCGATCGGGATGGCGCACCATATCCTCGAGACCTATCCCCACTGCCTGGAAGCGCATCAGGTGCTCGGAGAAGCGCATCTGGCCAACCGCCAGTATGAAGAAGCGCGGGGGGCTTTTGAGCGTGTGCTCGAATTCGATCCGGAGCATATTCCGGCGCTTGTTGGTCTTGGCATGACCTGCGAACGGCTTGGACAGCTTGATCGCGCCATTTCGGCATTCGAGCGCGCCCTTGAAATCAAGCCGGACTTGCCGGAACTGCGGAGCCAGTTGTTGCGGCTCTATACCGATGCCTGGGGGAGCGAATATGCGCACCTGCGTCTCAGCCGCGCGGGTCTGGCGCGATTGTATGCCAAAGGGCACATGCTGCCGCAAGCCATCTCTGAGTTTCGCCAGGTCGCAGCGGATCAACCCGACCGTCTGGATGCTCGCGTGGCGCTGGCGGAAGCGCTCTGGCGCGATGAGCAGGAAGAAGAAGCGTCTGAAGCATGCCGCGACATTCTTGCACAGCATCCTAATGTGCTGAAGGCGAACCTGATTCTGGGATATATCGAACTGGCTGCTGGAAACCCGTCTGGCGAACGGTTCTGGAAGACGGCCGCAGCCATCGATCCGTATCAGGGCATGGCCCGGACGTTGTTCGAATCGCTCCCGCCCGTCGATGTGCCAGCCCCGGCGCTTCCAGAATGGGATGAAACCGAATGGCTCAAGCGGCGGGTGGAAGCGCCTGCTGAACAGCTTGCCGCAACCCGTTCGATGGAGGCGACGACGCCAACCGCCGTTGCTGCGCCGCCTCCGCCGCCGCCAGCGCCAGCGCCAGCGCCGGTGTATGCCGATAGCGATGATTTCCTCGCCAGTCTGCTGGCAATCGATGCTGCGCCACCCGTTGTGTCGCATCCGGTTGAGGAAGCCGAAGTCGAGATCAGTGCAGACACACGCCCGTTTACGCTCGAAGAATTGGGGTTGAGCGAAGCTGAACTTGCACGTCTTGGCGCGTTGGAAGAAGGCGCACCCGGTCCGGCAGAGGTTTCGGCGCAAGAGGCGCCGGTTGCTGGCGCCGCTATGCCTGAAGAACCGGTAGACCTCGGAGCAATGCAACCGTTCTCGTTCGAGGAATTGGGGTTGACGCCGGATGAAATCGCTGCGCTGGACAGCGCCTCGGCTGCTGCCCCGGCGGCGGAAGAACCGGCAGGTCTCAGCGCCATGCAGCCGTTCTCGCTCGAAGAACTGGGGTTGACGCCAGACGAAATCGCTGCGCTGGACAGCGCCTCGGCTGCTGCCCCGGCTGCGGAAGAATCAGTAGACCTCAGTGCGATGCAGCCGTTCTCGCTCGAGGAACTGGGGTTGACGCCGGACGAAATCGCTGCGCTGGACAGCGCCTCGGCTGCTGCCCCGGCTGCGGAAGAACCAGTAGACCTCAGTGCGATGCAGCCGTTCTCGCTCGAAGAGTTGGGGTTGACGCCGGACGAGATTGCCAGTTTGAGCGGTGAGACGATTATCTCTGCGCCTGCCCCGTCGCAACTCGACGATGTCGATATCGATGCGCAACCGTTCTCGCTCGACGATATTGATTTTGAAGGAGTCGGGCGCGCCCCCGCAGCGGGACTGGACGCCGGTCCCGGTTTTGGCGGTGTTCCGCCCGACTTGCAGCCGTTCTCGATAGACGAATTGGAAACCGGCAGCATGAGCGGTCAGGCGGACCTCGGCGAATTGCCGCCGTCACTGCAACCCTTCTCGCTCGAAGAACCGCCGGCGCCGCAACGCCCGCGCATGGCGGGTCTCACGCCGGAAGAAGCGGTCGAAAGCCCCATCGAAGAGGACGAGACGTTCCTGCCACGCGGTTTTAGCTGGCAACAACCGACGCAGCGCACGGAACCAACGTTCTTCCAATCGACATCGACGGCGTCGACGCCACACACGGGCAGCATCTTCTCGAAACTGCAAAAACAGCGCGAAAGCGTGCCGCCGCCGCGTGCGGAGGAGCCGCCAGCGCCGCCAATTGCTCCAGATGAACACCTGGGGCTTTTCTCGCTGGACGATGTCTCCCTGCGCGACGATGAGCCGGTTGAGTACGGCGCTCCCTCCGCCGCTGTTGCACCTCAGATCGGAGAGCCAAGAGAAGCGCCTGTCGCTCCCGATAGTTCGGAACAACCCGCGCCCGCCGCCGCTGCGCCGATCCCTTCTGGCGACGGCGGGCAGACCCCGCCGGTTTTACCCGAGGACGTGGGAAGCATTGAGTCGGCCATTGCCACTGGGGTCATTCAGCCGTTCTCATTTGCTGATCTTGGTCTGACTGAAGAAGAAATCGCCGCCCTTGGATTGAGCGCCGCGCCTGAGGCGCCAGCGGCGCAGGCGGAGATCAGCGCGCCGGTGCAGAAAGAACCGCCTGCAACAGGAGCGCCGCTGGTCGAGACGCCGGTGACGCCTCCCACGCCGGAGCATGCCCCCCAACCAATCGAAGACGTGGAAAGCATCGAAGCCGCTCTTGCCAGTGGTCAGCTTCAACCATTCTCATTCGCCGATCTGGGTCTGAGCGCAGAAGAAATTGCAGCGCTGGGTCTGGGTGATGTGGGAGGGTCAGCGCAACCGCCAGTTTCCATCGAGCCAGAGACCCCCGAAGAGCCAGCAGTAGAGACGTTTGAATTCGAGGCGCAGCACAGCCCTGAAGCGTCTACCGGACCTTCGGCAGTGATTGAAGCGATGCCACAGCCTGCTGCTGCGGCAGAGCCTGCCGTCGAAGAACCTCTCGGCATCGAGGAGCTGCAACCCTTCTCGCTCACTGATCTGGGGCTTTCGGAGGAGGAACTGGCAGCGTTCGATCTGTCGGATCTCGAAGAAGAGGAAGGGGCGTACGACGAGGATCGCCTGGGCATTACCGAGGAAGAACTGGCAGCCCTGGGAACGGGCGGTGATCTCGAGTGGATGCCGGAACCAGCACCCGTCCAGGAACCGCCTGTTGCTGCGTTTGAGCCGGTCGAACCCACGCCCGAATCCAGCAGCGATGATGATGCCGTCAACCGGTTGATGCAGATTGGCCGTGAGCGCGGCTACGTCGATATCGCCGACATCATCGCTGCGGTCAAGGACCCTGAAGCGGAAGCGGCGCGGATTGACGAGATTGGGCGTATGCTCCACGCGGCGCGGATTGAGATACGCGATGGCGACGAAGTGATCGACCTCGATGCAGAATATGCGGAGGAGGACGAGGAAACGCTGTTGACCCCGGAAGGCGTCGCTGCATCTGCGACATTCGAGGCAGAGGAAGAAGACCTGATGCGCCCCTTTTCACTGGCGGAACTCGGTCTGTCAGACGACGAAATCGCATTGCTCGCTGCGGCTGCCAGCAGCGTGGAGGAGGCGCCGCCAACGCCAGCGGAGGAATCGCCGTTCACTCCCTTCTCGCTGGAAGAACCTGGTGCAGCGGACGACGAAATCACTCTGCTCGCTGCTGCCGGCAGCGCAGCGGAGACGCCTCCAGCGCCTGCCGAAGAGCCGCCGCTCACTCCCTTCTCACTGGAAGAACTGGGGTTGTCGGAAGATGAGATCGCTCTGTTGAACGAGACGGCGGCAGCCATCAGTCCGTCGCCTCCAGCCGCTGCTGAAGTTGAAGCGGAAATCACAGCATGGTTCGATCTCGAACCGGCTATTGCTGACACAGAAGCTGCAGCGCCGCCGGAACCGCCTGTACTGGAACTGGAAGAAGCGCCAGCGCCGATGGTCATGCCAGAGCCAGCGCCGCCAACATTCGTTGAGCAGCCGCCGG
>DAOTWI010000915.1:0-1612 GCA_034436075.1 Roseiflexus sp. | reverse complement strand
GCCCGACCGCCAGGGTGTACGCCATCGAGCGACGCGAACAGTTCGTGGCGCACATCCACGAAAATCTGCGGCGCTTCCCGGCGCCGAACCTGCGCGTCATCCAGGGCGAAGCGCCGGAAGCCTGCAACGAGTGTCCCGATCCGCACGCCATCTTCGTTGGCGGCAGCGGCGGACGCCTGGCAGAGATCATTCGCACAGCGCAGCGCCGCCTGCGACCGCAGGGGCGCCTGGTGTTGAACCTGGTGGCGCTCGATCATGTGCAGCAGGCAGCGACGCTCCTGCCCGATGCGCGTGTGATCCAGGCGCAGATCAACCGCGGTATGCCGATCCAGTCGCTGCTGCGCCTCGAAGCGCTCAATCCCGTGTTTATCGTTGCCTGGCGGAAAGAATCGCTTCCATCTCGTGAGGATTAATCTCGCCCGGCGACTGAAGTCGCGGGCTACGGAAAGCGAAGCCCGCCTGCGCGGGCTGGACGTGGCGATACTGGATTATTTTCTCAAAAACCACAAGTCGCAGGCTACGGTTGCGAAGCCCGCCTGCGCGGGCTGGACGTGGCAATACTGGATTACTTTCTCAAAAATCATGAGCCGCCGGGCACAAGGCGAATGCCGGATTATTTGGTGAATGTTCATCAGCCCACAGCGCGACACATCTTCATCAGTTCACATCGGCAGTCCGCCGACCGAGTCGTTTATGCGCGGACCCGCGCTGGCTTCGACAGGCTCAGCCAGCGCCAGTCGCCAGGGGCGAGCATGAGCCAGGAAAGAACGCGAGCATGACCAACACTGCCACATTAACCGCTATAGGACTCGGTCCCGGCGACCCGGAGTTGATCACGCTCAAGGGGTTACGCGCGCTTCAGGCGGCGGATGTGCTGTTCGTTCCCCAGAGCCGCGATGGCGACCAGAGTCTGGCGCTGCGCATCGCCGAACCCTGGATCGACCGCACACGGCAGACGGTAGTGACGTTGCCGCTGCCAATGACGCGCGACGCCGGTCAGTTGCGTCCGGCATGGCGCGCCGCTGCTGAGACGATTGTGGCGGAATTGGGCGCGGATCGGCAGGGCGCCTACCTGCTGCTCGGCGACCCGCTGCTCTACGGCACCTTCGTCTATCTCTGGCGTGAACTGGCGGCGATTCAGGCGCCGGTGGCAGTGCGCATCATTCCTGGCGTGACATCGTTTGCGGCTGCAGCTGCGGCTGGCGGCATGCCCCTGGCGATGAGCAACGAACGGTTGATTGTCGTGCCTGCCAGTTATGAAACCGATGCCGCCGCGTTGCGCCGGTTGCTCAACGATTTCGAGACCGTGGTGCTGATGAAGGCGGGGTCGGCGCTTCCAGCAATCGTGGCGGCGCTCGAAGAACTCGACCTGCTCGACCATGCGCTCTACGCCGAGCGCGTCGGCATGCCGGAGGAGTTGATCGCGCGCGACCTGCGCGCGCTCGATCCGCAGCGTCGTCCGTACCTGTCGCTGGTGATCGTTCGCCGAGAGGACGTGCGATGACCAACGGCGTGCGATGTGGCACACCATGGCGACGCGCCGTGGCGACGCGCCGTGGCATTGCGCCGTGGCATTGCGCCGTCGCGACGCGCCGTGGTGATGCGCCGTGGT
>DAOTWI010000914.1:0-4211 GCA_034436075.1 Roseiflexus sp. | reverse complement strand
CACCGCGAGTGGACGCCGCCGGTCCCGTCCGCGCAGGCGGACGGTCGGCCGTAGGCCCATCAGGGGCGATTTCAATCGCTGGCAACCGTAGCGTCGTTTCCTGACAACTCATGCCTGCACCCATGCCGGATCGCAACCCTCGGAAGGTCTCACCCCGCTCACCTCTTGCCCCACCCCTCTCGCCCGATTAATTCATCAATCCCTCTTGATATTTCTATCGGACTCTGCTATACTCCAGGCAGACGATGCCTGAACGACGCGATCTGCGATGACATTGACCCATCACCACATGACCCCATCCCCGCCGATGCCGGAGGCGCTGCGGCTGCTCGGCGACGAGACGCGCTGGCGGTTGATCGGCGAACTGCGCTGGAGCGATCGGCAGGTCGGTGAACTCTGTGAGCGTCTCGATCTGCCGCAGAACCTGGTGTCATACCATCTCGGCGTGTTGCGCCAGGCGGGGCTTGTGCGCACGCACCGGAGCGACGCCGATGGCCGGGTGCTCTACTATGCGCTCGACCTTGCGGCGCTTCAGCGCCATCTGCGATCCATCGGCGGCGCGCTGGCGCTGCCAATGCAGGCGGCGGCGCCATCATCCGTTGCGGGTCCGGTCCTGTTCATCTGCACCCGCAACAGCGCGCGCTCTCAGATCGCCGAAGCCTGGCTGCGCCATCTGAGCGGCGGACGGGTTATCACGCGCAGCGCAGGCACGGCGCCGGCGCATGTCCAGCCGCTGGCGGTTCAGGTGATGGCGGAGGCGGGCATCGACATCGGCTATCAGCGCGCCAAGCGCATCGCCGAGGTTATTGATCCAGCGCCATCTGTAGTGATCACGGTCTGCGATCTGGCGCGCGAGGAGTGCATTGCAACGCTGGATGCACCGCTGTGCCTCCACTGGAGCATCCCCGATCCGGTCGCTGTGTCTGGAAGCGAGTCCGAACGGTTGGCTGCGTTCCGTGCGGCGCGCGATGAACTGCGGTTGCGCGTCGAAGGGTTACTCGGTTTGCTGCCGATGGTTTCTATCAATATGAACTGATAGGAAGTGAGGAGGAGATCATGGACGCCACCCCGCACGATATGGTCGAATTCTTCCGTTTGCTCGCCGACCCGACGCGCTGCGCGATTCTGATGCGGCTTGCGCGGAGTGATGAGCGCCTGACCGAACTGAGCGACACCGTCAAACAGCCTTCCGAAACCGTGGCTGCCGCGCTCGCCGATCTGGAGTCCGCCGGACTGATCACTTCGCGCCTCAGCGATGTCGACGGCGGCGAACTTTACTATCAGATCAATCTAGAGCGGTTGCAACAGCGCTATGCAACGGCTGGCAGAATGATCCATCCAGCGCTCGCGCAGGCCATCGCCGAAACGGAAGAGGAAACCGCACCGCGCGCTAAACCGCGCGTCCTGTTCCTCTGCACGCACAACAGCGCACGTTCGCAGATGGCGGAAGGTCTGCTGCGCGCCTATAGCCACGACTCCATTGAAGCATTCAGTGCCGGAAGCCAGCCTGGTCAGGTGCATCCGCTGGCAATCGAGGCTATGGAGTCGATGCGCATCGATATTCGCGGACAACGCTCCAAGCACTACGAGGAGTTTATCGGTCAACACTTCGACTATATCGTCACAGTGTGCGATCGGGCGCGTGAGGCGTGCCCTGTCTTTCCCGGCTTGCAGGACTCCATTCACTGGAGTATTCCCGATCCGGCAGCCATCGAACATGAAGCGGAACGGCGGCGTGCGTTCCATCATACCGCGACGCAGCTGGCAAACCGCATCCGGTACTTGCAAATCTTGATCGAACGTGATCGGCGCACGCAATCTGTTATGAGTTGATGATACACACAGGAAACGGGAGATCTGGCTATGGCTGTGCGAGTGGGAGTCAACGGTTTTGGGCGGATCGGTCGCCTGGCGCTGCGCGCGATGTGGGGATGGCCCGCAATCACCGTCGCGCATATCAATGAGATCGGCGGTCCAGTCGAAACGGCTGCGCATCTGCTGGAGTTCGACTCGGTCCATGGGCGCTGGCAGCGCGCTATTCAAACCGAAAACGGGCAACTGGTCGTTGAAGGCGTGCCGATTGGCTACAGCAGCGTCAAAGAGCCAGGCGCAGTTCCCTGGCGCGCCGCTGGCGTTGATATTGTGCTCGAAGCCACCGGCAAGTTCCGCACTCGCGAGACGTTGCAGGCATATTTCGACGCTGGCGTGCGCAAGGTCATTGTGGCGGCGCCCGTCAAAGGCGGCGCGCTCAATATCGTCATGGGGGTGAACGACCACTGGTACAATCCCGCCGAGCACCATATCCTGACCGCCGCCTCCTGCACCACCAATTGTCTGGCGCCGGTCGTCAAGGTCATCCACGAGGGAATTGGCATTGTCCACGGGATGATTACGACCATTCACGATATGACCAACACCCAGAGCATTCTCGACACCCCGCACAAGGACTTGCGCCGGGCGCGCGCGTCCAGTCTGTCGCTCATTCCGACGACCACCGGCTCGGCAACCGCGATCGGGCTGATCTTCCCCGAATTGCAGGGGAAACTCGACGGCATCGCCGTGCGCGTGCCGTTGCTCAATGCGTCGCTGACCGACTGCGTCTTCGAGGTGCAGCGCCCGACGACCGTCGGCGAGGTGAATGCGCTGCTCCGCGCCGCCGCCGAGGGTCCGCTGGCGGGCATCCTGGGGTACGAGCATCGCCCGCTCGTCTCGGTCGATTTCAAGGACGACCCGCGCTCGGCGATCATCGACGGTCCTTCGACAATGGTCACGAATGGCACGCAGGTGAAGATTTTCGCCTGGTACGATAACGAATGGGGCTACGCGAACCGCTACGTCGAACTGGCGCGGAAGGTGGCGCTGATGCTGGATTAGCAGAGGAGAAACCGTGGCTACCGCAGATATTGCAGCCTCGCGCACAGCATCGAACGATCTGCGCAACTACATTCTGGTAACCGGCGCCTATTGGGCGGATACGATCACCGATGGCGCGCTTCGTATGCTGGTGCTGTTCTACTTCTCTCAGCTCGGCTATTCGCCGTTTCAGGTGGCGATGCTGTTCCTGTTCTACGAGATCTTCGGCGTCGTCACCAATCTGTTCGGCGGCTACCTGGCGGCGCGCATGGGGCTGAAGAGCACCCTCTTCTCCGGTCTCGGCGTTCAGTTTGCGGCGCTGGGCATGCTGGCGCTCCCCGACTCCGCCTGGCTGACCGTGCCTTACGTCATGGTTGCGCAGGCGCTCTCCGGCATCGCAAAAGACCTGACGAAAATGAGCAGCAAGAGTGCGGTCAAATTGATCGTCGCCGAGGATGCGCAATCGACGCTCTTCAAATGGGTGGCGATCCTGACCGGCTCAAAGAACGCGCTCAAAGGCGTCGGTTTCTTCATCGGCGGATTGCTGCTCTACCTGGTCGGCTTTCGCACGGCGATCGTCATTCTCGCAGGGCTGGTCATCACGGCGCTGGTCGTCACCGCCATCCTGATGCGCGGCGACCTCGGCAAGGCGAACAAGAAGGCGAAGTTCCGCCAGATGTTCTCGCACAATCGTGCCGTCAACTTCCTGGCGGCGGCGCGCATCTTCCTGTTCGCTTCCCGCGATGTCTGGTTCGTCGTCGGTTTGCCGGTCTTCCTCTACACCGTGCTGGGATGGAACTTCTGGCAGGTCGGCGGGTTCCTAGCGATCTGGGTCATCGGCTACGGGTTTGTGCAGGCATCGGCGCCAGAAGTCATCAAACGCCGGATGAAGGTCGATGAGTCGGGCATTGCGCACGGCAGCGTCCCGGATGGACGGACAGCGATGTGGCTGGCGTTCGTGCTGGCGGCATTCCCGGCGGGCATTGCGGTGGCGCTCTCCAGCGGCGTCGATCCAACGCTGGTCGTTGTCGGCGGGCTGATCGCGTTCGGCGTCATTTTCGCTATGAACTCGTCGGTGCACTCATATCTCATTCTTGCCTACACCGAGAGCGACAAAGCGGCGATGGGGGTCGGGTTCTACTACATGGCGAACGCGATGGGGCGTCTGGCGGGCACGGTGCTGTCCGGCGCGGTCTACCAGATCTGGGGGTTAGTCGGGTGCCTCTGGTTCGCCGTTGCCTTCGTGCTTGCCGCCGGGATCATCTCAGTGGCGCTGCCGCGCCGCGCGGCGGGCGCCCCGGTGGTGGCGGCATTCGGTGACGGTGGGGATTAGCGCAGTGTTCCGCGCCAACCGCGTT